>NZ_CP133265.1:3166562-3468750 GCF_030915505.1 Neobacillus sp. OS1-2 | reverse complement strand
TTTTCAGAGCGTGGCATATGAACCGCGACCACATTTAATTTTTCTTTAAAATCATCACGGAATTGATTCACTTGTGGCATTGCTTCTTTACATAGATGGCAACTTATTGACCAAAAATGAAGCAATGTTGGCTTGTCGCCAATTAATTCATCTTTTGTGACTTGACCGTTTAACCATTCAGTTGCACCGATTAATTCTGGCATTGGTTCGCGTAATTTCATGTTTTACCCCCTATTTTAAAATAGACCTAACACTTATGGAAGGTTAGGTCTATCATGTTTAGTTAACTTAAGCGTTTAAAGTGGCTTGTCCAGG
Organism: Neobacillus sp. OS1-2; assembly: GCF_030915505.1. Classification (GTDB taxonomy): domain Bacteria; phylum Bacillota; class Bacilli; order Bacillales; family Cytobacillaceae; genus Neobacillus. The sequence goes on along the minus strand of NZ_CP133265.1, from coordinate 3,468,435 downwards.
CTTCCAGTTTGCAGGGCAGAGACCGCCAGTTTGTAATGCTTGAAGCACGCGTAATGTTTCATCCACATCACGGCCAATATTGTTGTGGTTTACAACAGAATATTTTAATTCGCCTTCTGGATCAATGATGAACAAACCACGAAGAGCAATACCTTCCTCTTCAATTAATACACCATAATCACGTGCAACAACATGATTTGTATCTGCAGCTAAAGGATAGTTTAACTCGCCAAGACCATTTTCTTTACGGTCTGTTTTAATCCATGCAAGGTGTGTATGGATAGTGTCAGTTGAAGCACCGATAACAACTGCATCAAGATCATCAAACTCTTCGTAACGATCAGACATCGCTGTAATTTCAGTTGGACATACAAATGTAAAGTCCATTGGGTAGAAGAACAATACAGTCCATTTATCATTTTTCATGTTTTCTTCCAGGCTTACTTTTTTAAATTCTTTGTTCGGCATGACCGCATCCATTTCAAAGCGTGGAGCTTGTTTGCCTACCATACGTTCTGGCATTAGAATCCCTCCAAATATTATTTAATGATCACTAATCCCCTTAGACAGTTTTGCCTATTTCCAACGAGAATAAACGACAATATGTAACATTATTCCTTTTTCATAGTAACATGATTTCCTGCCAGAACCAAATAAAATGGCCTGTTAATTTCATTCAATTGCCAGATTCCCTTTATAGGATATATAGCGTGTCATAACTTTTATAGCTACATCAATTGCCGCCTCATTTGGGTTTAATTTTGCATGATGTAGTCCAAAAGTTGAATCGACACCGAGCCAAAACATGAGACCAGGGATTTCCTTAAGCATATAGCCGAAATCCTCGCCCGTCATCGCCGCGGTACATTCGATCACATTTATTTCCGGATCCTGTTCAATACAATGGATAAACTCTCTAGTGACGGTTTCCGAGTTATATACCTGATGGTACATTGATCCATAGTCGATAACTGCTTCACATTCAAAGCCTATTTCAATTCCTTTTACGAGCGCCTCAATACGATGTTTTACCTTTTTCATCGATTCCGGTGATAAAGTGCGAATCGTTCCTTCAAGCCTTGCCTTTTCAGCGATAATATTTTGAACTGTACCGCCTGTGATTTTCCCAATCGTAATAACAGCACTATCTAACGGATCGATATTTCTGGAGATAATAGTTTGCAGCTGCGGAACGAGTGAACAGGCTGCAATAACCATATCATTCGTTTCGTGGGGTCTAGCGGCATGACCTCCCTTACCCTTTAAATCGATAAATAATTCAGATGTATTGGCAAATAATAAACCTTCTTTAAGCGCAATTGTCCCCACAGGATACTCTGGTGCAATATGAAGGGCTAAAATGGTATCCGGCATCCACTCCCGCATTTCCTCTGATTTCAACATGGGTTCTGCCCCGCCAGGTCCCTCCTCAGCGGGTTGGAAGATAAATAAAAGGTCATCATTAATTGGATTAGCAACAAAGTGAGTCAGTACGCCTAGGGCGATGGTCATATGAAAATCATGTCCACAGGCATGCATTCTTGCTTGATGTGACGATGAAAATGGTAATCCTGTTTCTTCCTCAATTGGCAGACCATCAATATCGGTTCTATAACCTATTGTTTTGACCGGTTTTAGACCCTGAATTTTTACAAACAAGCCAGTTCTCCATTTTTTAATTATGATACGTTCTTGTGGTAATGACTGTATGTAGGCTAATAAATATGCCTGCGTTTTAAACTCTTGAAAACCCAGTTCCGGTATTTGATGCAGGTCACGACGAATAGTAATTAATGGGTTCATTTATGTATCTCTCCTTTTAAAAAGAAGCGTGGATGGGATCCACGCCTGTAAATTTTATAAAAGTAAAATCAATTCTTACTTCAAGAATTGTCTAGCTACAGCGCCTAGGGGCGCTTTCGCTTTTCTATAGTTGTCGAAGTTCTTGCATAATCTCCGTCTTTGATTTCGTTTTTTCGTCAATATCCTTGATTTTTCTTGCTGGCATACCGGCAACCACAGTAAACGGAGCGACATCTTGAGTAACAACTGCTCCTGCTGCAACAACTGATCCTGTTCCCACTGTGACACCCTCAAGGACTACGGCATTTGCACCAATGAGGACATCATCTTCAATGATAACTGGTTTTGCAGATGGCGGCTCAATGACCCCTGCTAAAACCGTTCCGGCACCGATGTGACAATTTTTCCCGACCGTAGCTCTTCCGCCAAGGACAACCCCCATATCTATCATCGTTTTTTCGCCAATTACAGCTCCAATATTTATCACTGCACCCATCATAATTACCGCATTATCACCAATTTCTACCTGGTCACGAATGGTGACACCCGGCTCAATCCTCGCATTTATGTGTTTGGTATCTAACAATGGAATGGCTGAATTCCGGCGGTCATTTTCGACCACAAAATCTTCAATTTTTGTCTTGTTTGCTTCTAGTGCTGCATTGATTTCAGACCATTCGCCAAAGACCACACCAGTATTCCCACTAATAAAGGCTTTTGCCCCGCTTCCAAAATTAATTCCTTCTAATTCACCCTTCAAGTAAACTTTAACAGGTGTAGACTTTTTACTATTTTGAATAAAAGAAATAATTTCATTTGCATCCATTACTTTCATAATGTTACCCCCTATAGATATGTACTAAAAAATACTTTAACAAACAAAAGTAATGAAAACAAGAAAAACAACACTAATCTTCAGAAGATTCAGCGATGTGTTCCTTAATCAACTCAACAAAGGCTGATACTTGTTTTAATTGAAAGGCTGACTCATACCCTAAAAGCCATGTATCACGTTTTAACGGTTCGTTATTCTCATCTACTAGCGGAATTTTGAAAATGTCCCTTTCCGCCTTCGATAGTGTAATTGACGGCAAAATTGCATAGCCAATACCATTAAAGGCCATCTGCTTGCATGTCTCAATTTGATCCACGACCACCGTCCTCTTTGGGGAGGTTTTAAAGTTGCGCATCCACCAATCTTGAATTTCCTGATAATAATTAGAGTCACTTTTAAATTGAATAAACGGACGATCGGTCGCTAACACCTGTTCAGGTTTCGTAATTTCTCGATCAACTAAATAAAGTGGGTCGTTAAAAAGATGGACTTTTATCCCTTTCCAGTCCGGCGACCCCCCACGGATTATTCCAATATGGACTTGATCGTCGTATAAGCATTTCAATATTTCACTGCTCCAGCCCGTTATGAGGGAAATCTTTGCTTGTGGATACCTATCAATAAACTTCTTTAAAACCTGAGGGAGCCAATTTTGACCTACAATCGAAGCCACAGCAATTTTCAGTGTTCCGGAAACTCCTGATTGGAGAGAATGGATGGTTTCGCGTACCTTTTCTTGTTTACTTAGAACATCATCAACAAAGTCAATTACATGTTCACCTGCAGGGGTTAGTGCCAAGCCTTTTTGTGAGCGGATAAATAATTTTGTTCCCCACTCTTTTTCGATTGTCTGTAACCGCTGAGAAAGAGCCGGCTGCGAAACGAATAATCGTTCCGATGCCTTACGCATATTCATTTCCTGAGCCAATACAGATAATAATTGATATTCTGATAGTGAGGACAAGAAAATCTCTCCTTAAAAAACCCTGCCCTTGTTTAGACAGAGCCATTGTTTTTTTTAGGAATAAAAAATATTAATATCAAACTAACGATAGCAAAGGTAAAAACTACATAATAAACAGAGTGTAAAGAAAATGTCAGTCCATCCTGTAAAATACTTTTAACGGATTCACTCAGACTATTCCGATCACTTGCTTTTAGGAGCTTATTAGCATCATCCACTGTTAACAAAAGATCTTGTTTATGAAAATATTCATTCATTCGGAAATTAAGGATCCCTCCTAACAAGGCGGCACCAATCGTGTTGCCAAGATTTCGCATAAACATATTCGCCGCTGTGGCAATTCCCCGCTGCTCCCAGCTAACAGTGCTTTGAATCGAGACTATAAAGGCAGTGGATGTCAGCCCCATACCCAGTCCAATGAAAAAGGAACCAACTGCCGCCCATACCGGACCGGACGAAGCCGACATCGTTACGAAAGCAATACTCCCGACAATTAAGAAAGCCCCGCCTATAATCGAAGTTTTCCGGTAACCGATTGTCACCAGCAATCGCCCCGACAGTGTCGATGCAATCGGCCAACCGATTGACATTGTTGTTAGCGTAAACCCGGCTACAATTGGGGTTTGTTCCATCACACCCTGCACGAAGGTCGGTAAAAAGCTAGAGATTCCAATTAACATGACACCAGTTGTCAGTGATGTGATATTGGCGATACATATCGATCTTTTCTTCCAAATCGCAAAAGGCATAACTGGTTCAGATGCTCGCCCTTCTTGAAAAATAAACGCTATTAAAGCCGCTCCAGACAAAATGAGTAGACTTACCATTTGCCATGATCCCCATTTGCCCCCGCCCTCAACAAGAACAAACATAAGCGTTGAAATTGTGATGGTTAATAGAGTGGCACCCCAATAGTCTATTTTATGTTTTTTCTTTTCTATATTTTCATGTAAAAACAGCCAAAGTCCCACTAATGATAGAATTCCCAAAGGAATGTTGATCCAAAAGACATAATGCCAACTTACATATTGGACAAGTAAGCCCCCGATTGCCGGACCTGTGATCGCAGAAATCCCCCATACACTTGAAAGATATCCTTGAATTTTTGCCCTTTCTTCCGCTGTGTAAATGTCTCCGACGATAGTAGTGGCTATTGGTGTAACTGCTCCTGCACCAAAACCTTGAATACAGCGAAAGATGATTAGTGTTTTCATAGATGTGGAAAAACCGCAGAGAATAGAACCGATTAAAAATAGTATGATTCCGACTGTCAGAATGGGCTTTCTACCAAATAAATCTGACAGTTTTCCATAGATCAGCACGGTAACAGCATTCATTAATAAGTACGCAGAGAAAACCCAGCTATAAAGTTTGAACCCACCTAAATCGGCAACAATTGCCGGCATCGCAGTTGAAACAATTGTTGCTTCAATCGCACCCATAAACATGGAAAGCATCACCGAGACAAGCACAAGTGATTTTTTCGTTAGTTTTTTTTGAGAGCAATTTACAGGAGACTTCCCATCCGTATCCATCTGAACACCTCAAACCGAAAAATATAGCCCCCTATTGGGAGCTTGAATCTTATTGCTTTTTAAACCTTTTTACAATTTTATTTAATTGATTTAAAACGGTACTCCTTGGTAAAATACCTTCAAAAAAACCATCTTCATTTTCAACACAAAGAAACGGATGATGTACAAGTTCATCTAAGCAGACAATGATTGACTCTGATACAGATACCCGTGGAATCACCCTTTTCATTACCTCTTCTACCCGTTTATTTTCAAGTTGTTCAAATTCAATTCGTTCAAGCCCCAGAATTGAATCCATAATGATTGGGGTGCTAATTAACCCGTGTAGTTTGTAATGTGGATCTAATACTGGAATAGCTGTATATCCACTTTTCGTCAATACTAGCAGGGCATGCTCAAGATTATTTCCGATTTGCACATGGGCAACCCGCTCTGATGGTATCATTAATTCTTTTATTGTTAACTCTAAAAATTCTCCACTGGGAAGACTAATCATCACCGAAAACTCCTCAATGTTTGTTTTTCTACAGACTTATTTTATCATAGTTTTCTGAGGCCTGGTTAATTTTAGATACATAAAAAAAGGAACCCCTAAAGGTCCCTACTGAATTAAATCAAAAATTTCGATGGTAATCATATCAATATTGTCAAATTGATATCTCTTCGGCTTTTCTTTTTCATTATATACTTCTAATTCAAATGTTTCCGTTTTTGGATGAAATGTTACCTGACACTTTCTTTCACCATTTACCTCAAAATAGCGTTGTGCCGGCTCACCACTTGTGGATTGTTCCTGAAGGTTTTTTAACCTTGTTAATATACCTTGGAGCTGTGACATAAGGCTTTTCCTCCTTTCAAACACAAAACAAACTGTCTGTAATTATGTTTCTCATTTGGCATGATTCTATCCTGATGGATTTTTATCAAAATATTACAGGTGGATCTTTTTAATGCCAATAGTAAAAGCATAAAATAATAGACATCATTTGTCCAAGTAAAATTAAAAAAATGTGTAATTTTTTTTAAAAAGGATGAAAAAGTAGGCCCCTGGTATCGCATTCTTACAGTAATTGGTCGTGTTCAAATAAATATTGGTAAGATATATCGATAAATAAATAATCAGTTTCATTCACTGGAAATGAAAAAGTCCGAATCGTCTCACCCGTTTCAATATCACAATACGGATCAGATAATCTTCCCTTTTGTTCAAGGCGCAACTTTATGATATTTTCCAAAAAATAAGGTCGCCAGCTCCAATTTTTATCCAAGTATTCAGACTGTACACTCCAGCCTGTTTTTCCTTTAAAAATATTGGCTGACTTTTGAAATCCGTCTTCATCACAGACATACATACGAAAAGCAATTTCGTCAAATTCCTTTATTAATGCTTGAAAAAGGATATCGTAGCCCGACTTTCTGTTTTTGATCACTATTTCTTGTACCATTGCATGGAAATATTCAGTTGTTGTAAAGACAGCTTCTAATTTTCGTTTTTCATATGAAATGAAGTCATGAAATTTTTCTTTTAAGCGATACTTTAATATATCATGCTTAATAAAATCGGCTCCAGGTGGATGTAAATAAAACCCTTGATAATAATGTCCACCATTTTTCCAGGCAAACTGCAGTTGATAACTCATTTCAATATTTTCAAATAAGAGGGTCGCCCCGATTTTTCTTGCCAAAAGAGACAATGAATACAAAACATCATTAAAGTTTATCCCTGTTGATGTTGATTTCAAGGCTTGAAGGTTGATTTTGATAATATCCGGCCCAAGCTGGCCAATTCGTTCAAAATAATGCCTTTCACCGCTAATACTTGCAATCGCTATTTTTAAACCGTATGTCCGATAATATTGCAGGAGATGATCAAATTGATCGATATCACCATGATAGTTCCGGTCAGAAATTTCAAGAACAATTCGCTTTAAACTCAGTCCCTTTTTTTCAAATGCTAAAAGTTCTTGTAAAAATGGTTCCCCATGCCCATACATTAATAAATCGGCATTTCGATTCAAAAAAATAAGGACATCCTCATCAAGTTGAAGCGCTTTATCAAGTGCCTTTTTCACCAACAATAAATCGACTTCAAATTTATATTCATCTGGAATTTGATCATCCAGAAAAAAGGGACCTAAGCTAATGACTCCATCCCCAGATTGATAACGACCTAGTACTTCATAGGCGATAATACATTGCTCATCGGCACTAAAAATCGGCTGAAAATACGGAAAACAGTTTTCAAGATCCGATAGGATTTCTAATGCATCCATCCAAGTTCCTCCAAAAAATTTTTCTCACTATACCATACGCTTCGTTCTTGTTATCCGTTCTTTAGAGAAAAGCGCAAGCCCCCTGGTCTTAATTTCTGATATTATTAAAAAGGATACCATTATAGCATTGAGTATACAATTTTGGACTATTCCCAAAAAGTTTGAATAAATACTTATAACACCCTTTTCACTTGCAATATCACCTGTTTATCAAGAAAATACATATGGGCCTTCTGTTTTAGGGAGGGTGAAATAAAGATAGGTTGGTAGAAAAAATGGCTGAAAAACAAACGCGGAGAACATTTCTAAAACGTTCATTTGGTTCATTTCTTGCCGTTCTGGGGCTAAGTTCAGGGGGATATCTCTATGCCCATCGAATTGAACCCAGCCTTCTTGATATTTCTGAACTGGATATCAAACATCACCACATCCCAAAAAGCTTCGACGGAATTAAAATGGTTCAATTTAGTGATACCCACCTCGGTTTTCAGTACAATCTAGGCCAATTTCAAAAATTAGCCGCTAAAATCAATGACCTTCAGCCTGACATTATCATATTTACTGGTGATTTGATGGACGAGCCAAATAAATATGCTGAAATGAATAAATTAGTCCCTATATTAGAAAAATTACATGCTCCTCTTGGGAAATACTGCATTTTTGGTAACCATGACCATGGCGGCTATGGATCTGAAATTTATCGCAATATTATGGAGATTACTAATTTCACCGTCCTATTAAATGAATCCATTCCCATTCAATTGAAGGATGGCAGCAGCATTTACCTGGTAGGAATTGATGATGCCATGTTAGGAAATCCAGATTTGCCATTGGCATTAAAAAGGGTACCAAAGAATCAATTCACCTTATTATTATCCCATGCCCCTGATCTTGCTGAAACCGCCTCGCACTATCCAATCCATTGGCAAATCAGCGGTCACAGCCACGGCGGACAGGTTAAACTTCCATTTATCGGAGCACTTGTCACGCCTCCATTTGCCCAAAAGTTTCCCGAAGGCCTTTATACTTTAGGTGACCTAACTCCCTTAACCCTTTATGTAAATAGAGGAATAGGAACAACTAGGCTCCCTTTCCGATTTATGGCTAAACCCGAACTATCTATATTTACATTTAAATCTGAATAAACAATAAAATCCTTTCAAATTAATGACAAGGATTTTTTTGTTTACTCAGATATTGCTCCTCTAATTTTTCAACTGGCAGCGGCTTTGAGTAAAAGAAGCCCTGAATCTTATGACAGCCAGCATTGGCGAGAAATTCTACTTGATCTTTATTTTCTACACCTTCAGCAATAACTTCCAGATCTAGGCTATTACCTAGATGAATAATCGTTGTGGTTATCGCAGCGTCCTTTTGATCTATTAGAATATCCCTGATAAAGGATTGGTCTATTTTCAATACATCTATTGGAAATTGCTTTAAATAACTTAACGATGAGTAACCCGTCCCAAAATCATCCACTGATATCGAAATGCCTAGGTCTTTTACCTTTTTTAATATTGGAATGGTTTCCTTTGTATCACTCATGGCACCCTCGGTGATTTCAATTTCTAACGAGGAAGCCGATATTTGATATTTTTCTATCATACATTGAATAAACGGAACAAGATTTGAATGTTGAAATTGTTTGGGTGAAATGTTTATGGCAACCCGTATAGTAGAAATTCCCTTTTCATTCCAGGACCGAATTTGCCTGCATGCTTGTTCGATTACCCAATTTCCAATCGGAATAATTAAACCTGTATCTTCTGCGAGCGGAATAAACACTTCCGGTGATATGGCACCAAATTCTTTGTCATTCCAGCGAAGTAACGCTTCAAAACTTTTCGCCTCACCAGTGATCACGTCAATTTGCGGTTGGAAAAACAACGAAAGTTCATCTTTGTCTATGGCTTTTCTTAGGTGTGTCTCTAACGTAACGACATTGGAAAAAACAGCATTCATATCTGATCGATAAAATTGAAAATGGGCCTTTCCCCGTTCCTTCACACGAAAAAGCGCCTCATCTGCATTCTTGATCAACAGTTCGGCATCTGTCCCATCATAAGGATACATGCTGATCCCAATACTTGGTGAAATAAAATATTCTTGTGAATTAAAATAAAACGAATTCGAGAAGACAGAAAATACCTTTTTTACAAAAGTGCTTGTTGTTTTCCGGTCAGCTGAAAGGAGCAAAATATTAAACTCATCCCCTCCAACACGATATGCAAGGCATTTTTCATTTTGAAATTGGGCTATACGCTCGGCAACCCTTTTTAAAATTTCATCCCCCGCAAGATGACCAAGCGTGTCATTTAAATATTTAAATCGATCTAAATCAATTGAAATCAACGCAAATTCTTGAGAATATTTAGAAGGTGAATAAATATGTTGATTTAAATGTTCGAGTAACACTCTTCTATTTAACAAACCCGTCAAATGATCATGAAAAGCCATAAACCTTATCATTTCTGTATCCTTTGTTTGCTGGGATATATCTTTGAATATGACATATAGGCCTTTAATGTTTCCATGGATGGCAATCGGGACGGTTTTAATATGCACCATGAGCAGATGCCCTTTTGCGTGCATAATTTTACAATCCAATGATTCGAGTGCATAACCTGAACAGGTTTTTTCTAACAATGTCTTAAATTTTTCTAAATCTTGATCATTCATGAAATTATAAATAGACCTGAGATGCATTTGTTTTTGAGTATTTCCAGTCAATTCAGCTGCAGCGGGATTTGCCTCAAGTATCTTTCCCTGAGGGCTTATCGTAAAAATAGCATCAAGGTTATTATCAATGATGGAACGATACCTTTGTTCACTTTCGACAATTTTATTTCTCTTAATCGACCATTCCGTGACGTCTCTTGTTACAGCAACTACATAACAAATTGAGTTTTCCTCATTATAGATTGGTGTTAAAATGGTTTCTCCATAAAGTATCTTTCCATTTTCAAAAACGAATTGGTCATCAAATATGACAATCTCTTTTCTTTTTAATAGCCTCTCGTACTTTTGCTGCAAAGGATGGGCGAATTCATCAGGAAGTGCTTCCTGAAACGTTTTTCCGATTGAATTGACCGTTAAGTTTGCCTTTTTCATTCCTGACTCATTAACAAATAAATAACGAAAGCGTGGGCCTTTTTCAACTTTCATCACAAAAACCATATCCTGTACATGTTGAAAAATGATATCAAAAATAATTTTCTGTATTATTTCACTGGTTTTGCCGGAATCTAATTCGTTGGTTAAAAAATTATGTAATGGATCCATGAAATCATCCTTCAATCAAGAAAGTTTAAATTTTTTAAAATAATGTTTTTACATTCTACCATTTCTATTTTACAATGAAATTAACTGAAAGGAAGTAATTTATAGAAAATAATGATTATTTTACTAAAGTTTTTTCTTTATCCATTAAATGATGAGTAAACAACCTATCTTAAACTGCATTTTTACTGAATTGAAAGGTAAAAGAAAAAAAGGTATAATTGTAGTTGTTTGAAAGAATGAAAGGAGAACACACGTTGAATCACGATCAGAAATATCCCCTACCAACAGATCTAATTTTATCCATTGATAACCTCGCACAAGCTGTCTTTATCGTGAATCGCCATGCAAAGACTGCAACAAATCCCAAATATTTGTACAAATTAAAACAGGAGGCACTAAAAAAGTTAATTACTGAGGGCAAGGCAAGTAAAATTGGCCTTCATTTTTCTGAACATCCGCGAAATAGTCAACAGCAATCCGATGTACTTGTTGAATGTGGCCGCTATACCTTTCATATCCCTCCTACTAAATCAGATTTCCAAGATCTCCCACATCTCGGAAAACTAGATGGAAGTGTCAGAAACCCAAGGGCAACACTCTCACTTAATACGGCAAAAGCAATGTTACAATCCTATACTGGGCTATCTGAGTTTAGGAACCCACCATCGAATCCTCAAAATAAAAAACGAGCCTACCAAAAACCAATTTTCAAAAAGTTAGGCGAGCGATACTCTTAAAAAAATTCAGAAAGTCAGGGAAAAGAGCTCCTGACTTTTTTCGTTTTCCAACATTCAATGATTTTTATGGAAATTCCCCTTTTTGCAATATCTTCTTGAGAATTTTGTGAACGGCATCACAAAATAATGGACGTCTCGTTCAATCAGAAGTAAACTTACGTCATAAGCAATACTTTTTCATGATGAAGAAATATTATTTTAATGAGGTGTATGTAAATGAAAGGAACAGCCATTCTTTTTCAGGAGCAGACTATTACGTTTATTGAGGATGTTGAACATTCTTTATTCGAGGAAATCAAAGAGCAATGCGGTTGTGAACATTGCAGCTGCACGCTTGATGAAAAGACGGTGGAATTCGGTTCTGTATCACCTGTTTTCTGGCATGAAAATGATGTTGATTGGGATTACGGCTATTAATATTACTCTTAAATTTGATATATACTCCCCTCCCCCAAAAACGGTATCGCCTAAAAATGCGAGACCGTTTTTTATTTTTTCTAATGGGTCTACCTTAAATAGTAGAATCTCTCACGATTTTTAGTCTATAATCAACATATTCAAAGTAGACAGAGATTCTTATGAAAAGGGATGGACAAAAGTGGAGCATTTAATTAATCAGCGAGTTACAACCATTGAAATCTCGGGTATTCGTAAATTTTCTAATATGGTCGCCCATATCGATGACCTCATTTCATTTACCATAGGGCAGCCTGATTTCCCTACCCCAGAGCATGTAAAAGATGCCGGCATTGCTGCGATTGAAAAGGACTTTACGTCTTATACACACAATGCAGGTACACTCGAATTAAGAAAAGCAGCGTGTGAGTTTGTCGCCAAGAAATACGATTTAGACTATGCCCCAGAATCAGAAGTAATTGTGACGATGGGCGCAAGTGAAGCAATTGATATTGCCTTTCGTACCATTCTGTCAGAAGGGGTAGAAGTAATCTTACCCGGTCCGATTTACCCCGGATACGAACCGATTATTCGCATGATGGGTGCTGTCCCAGTTCACGTCGATATCCGTGAAAATCACTTTCGCTTTACACTTGAGATGATCAAACCGTATATTACAGAAAAAACCCGCTGTGTTGTCTTGCCATACCCATCTAATCCAACAGGTGTCAGCTTATCAGCAAAGGAATTAAAGGAAATAGCCAACTTTTTAACCGATAAGGATATTTTTATCCTAGCAGATGAAATTTACAGTGAACTCACTTTTGATCAAAAACATACTTCGATTGCAAGCTTTTTAAAGGAACAGACAATCGTGATCAACGGGCTCTCCAAATCCCACTCGATGACCGGCTGGAGAATTGGCCTTTTATTTGCGCCTGAAAACATCACCAAGCATATTTTAAAGGTGCACCAATATAATGTGTCTTGTGCGAATTCTATTGCTCAGAAAGCTGCTTATGAAGCCTTGACTACGGGAATTGACGACGCACTTGTCATGAAGGAGGTATATTTAACAAGAAGAGCATATGTATTGAATCGATTAACCTCCATGGGGCTGGATGTCGTTAACCCGGATGGTGCTTTTTACTTCTTCATTAAAATACCTGCTCATATTCCGTTTAATAGCTTTAATTTTGCGCTTGATCTTGTTCAAAAGACAAAGGTAGCTGTTGTCCCTGGTAGCGCATTTTCCGAGTATGGCGAAGGATATTTCCGGCTTTCTTTCGCTTGTTCAATGGACACATTAGAGAAAGGCCTAAATCGAATGGAGCATTATTTCAGTACCTTCTCATAGTTCAACAAAAAACCCTCAACATTAGATGTGAGGGTTTTTTGTTGAACAAATTGGCTTATTGTCCCTTATATTCACCGTTATTTTTAGCGGCCTTTTCTTTTTTTGCTTTGTCTTTATGAATTTGATTGGCAGCAGCTGATCCCATTTCGTGGGCAAATTCTTCGTTTAATACTGCAGAATCAAAACCCTTTTTGTTCTTTTGCTTTGCATCATTTTTTTTCGTTCGTTTTGCCATAAAAAATTCCTCCTATCAAGATTTCTATCATAGTTTCTTGAAGTCAGGAGGAATTTATTCTTACCAGATTGTCCCGATCCCTAAGCTAGTTTTGCCCAATATTTATAAAGAGCTTGGGTACCGCTATTCGCTTCACCCTTTTCAGCTAATTGATCATATAAAGATTTCGCGAGCGACAATCCAGGTACATCCATTTCCATACGCTCTGCCTCGTCTAAAGCGATTTTCATATCCTTAATAAAATGTTTTATGTAAAATCCAGGCTCAAAATTTCCATTTAGCATTCTCGGAGCAAGATTTGTTAATGACCAGCTGCCAGCAGCTCCTGTCGTGATACTCTTTAAGACATTTTCTGGATCTAATCCTGCTTTTTCGGCATAAATAATGGCCTCACAGACACCGATCATATTCGAAGCGATGGCTATTTGATTGCACATTTTGGTATGCTGTCCGGCGCCAGGTTCCCCCTGATGTACAATATTTGTCCCAAGTAATTCAAGTAGCGGACGAATCGCTTCAAAGGCCTCCTCCTCGCCACCAACCATAATGGAGAGCTTTGCTTCCCTTGCTCCTACATCACCGCCTGAAACCGGGGCATCAATTGCGTAGATCTCCTTTTTTTCCGCCTCATTGTAGATTTTTGCAGCCAGCGATGGTGAAGAGGTTGTCATATCAATAAGATAACTGCCCGGTTTACTGTGTCGAAGCAAACCATCTTCACCTAAATACACTTCCTCAACATCTGATGGGTAGCCGACCATAGTAAAAATAACTGTTGCTTTTTCCGCAACCTCTTTTGGCGTAGCAGCCCACACTGCTCCACGATCCAATAGGTCATTTGCTTTCCCTTTTGTTCGTGAATAGACAACTAATGAATAACCGGCATTTAAAAAGTTTAGTGCCATGCTTCTGCCCATTACACCTGTACCTATAAAACCAATTACGGTATTTTCTGGAGTAAGCAATATAATCCTTCCCTTCATTCTAATTTTTCTTTTATTTTAGCACTTCCTTTCCCTTTAAGGGAATAAAAAAGACCGTACGCCCCAGCTCGTCCGGTCTTTCGTGCTCCATCTCCAAATTTATGCACATACTAATGTTGTCCTTTACAGTTTAAAAATAAACCATTTTTATAACTCTGAAGAAAAATTTGTTAAGTATGTGCGTCCAAAAACTTCTTCATCGTTAAATACTTCAATAGAAACAGCCTGATCCCTCACAATCATATTCTTTAACTCTTGAATATGTAAATCTTTTTGTAAAGGAAGTGGATCCATAAAAATATATTTCTCACTTTTCCCTTTGACTTCCAAATAATCTCCATTAAGGACTTGGTCTTCACCGTAAATTATTTCCCTTTTTCCGATTGCTGCAGCCAATTTGTCATCATGAATGGTAATTTTCACCTTATATAATTGGTGACCTTCCAATATTTCATTATTAATCCGAAAACGAAACTGAAGTTCATTATTTTTCGTGAGCAGGGCATCGGCATAGCGGTTAACAATTAATTCATTTGAAAAAAGAATTCCACACCCACTTAAAAAGGATGATCCCATTACAACCATGACGAAGACAATGACCGTTCGAAAATTCTTGCGCATTCGTAACACTCCCTTATATTTTTACCATAGCCAAAATATATTGGTAATAAACGTTAAGAAAGGTTAAATATGGAGAAAGGAATTTTAATTAAATAGCTTTTATCATACCGCCGTCAACAAGGAATGAGCTGCCAGTCATATAGGAATTAGCATCAGAAAGTAAAAACACCGCCACGTTGGCAAATTCCTCAGGTGTTCCATATCGCTTCAATGGAATGCCCGCTTTCATTTGTTGTTCAACCGCCTCCCTCTCGACGTTAAGCTTATCTGCATTTACTTGGTCTAAATGCTTAACACGGTCGGTTGCAATCCTTCCAGGAGCAATCGTGTTAATTAGAATATTATAGGGTGCCAGCTCCGATGCAAGTGTTTTTGAGAGTCCTATTATCCCAGTTCGATATGTGTTGGAAAGGATCAATCCCGGAATAGGCTCTTTTACTGAAGAAGAAGCGATATTTAAAATCTTTCCACCCTGTTGTTTTAGGTAGGGCAAGGACTCCCTTGTCAGACGAACGTAAGATAACAAATTTAATTCAAAGGAGGCTTGCCAGTCTTCGTCCGTCAATTCTTCAAAAGAAGCAGCTGGAGGCCCTCCTGCGTTATTGACTAGTAATTGGATGCCACCAAATATTTCAGCTGTACCAGCTACCAGCTTTTTAATATCAGCAGGATTAGTAATGTCGGCTTTTTGATAGGCTACTTTTCCAGAACCAACCGTTTCCAGCTCTCTTGCTTTTTGTTTCAATTTCTCCTCCTCTCGGCCGGAAATCATCACATTAGCTCCTTCTTTCACTAGCCGTTCTGCAATAGCAAATCCTAACCCCTGGCTTGAAGCCACTACAAGAGCAGTTTTACCTCTTAAGTTCAATTCCATAATTTCACTCCTACCTTTTCCAGTGTTAATTCTATTATACAAGATATTGTAAGGAAATACTTGGGAACATGTGACTATAAAATTAATAGCAAAAAGACCGACACATTATGCCGGTCTTTTCGTTTCATTAGTTTTTAGATGTAGCTATTTTAACTGCTTCAATTACCTGTGAAGTAGTTTGCATATTTAACACTTCTTGTGCTAGCTTTTCCATTTCGGTCTTTTTCAAATTCTTGATTATTGAACGTGCTTTCAAAATGGAAGTAGCACTCATCGAGAATTCGTGCAAGCCAAGGCCGATTAGAACTGGAATAGCAGTTTCATCCCCTGCCATTTCCCCACACATACCGGCCCACTTACCTTCTTTATGTGCAGCATCAATTACCATTTTTACTAGTCTTAAAATGGAAGGATTATATGGCTGATACAAATAAGATACTCGCTGGTTCATCCGGTCAGCCGCCATAGTATATTGAATTAAATCATTGGTACCAATACTAAAGAAATCTACTTCCTTAGCAAATTGGTCAGCCAAAACTGCTGTAGATGGAATTTCCACCATGATTCCCAGTTCAATTTTGTCGGCAACAGCTTGACCCTCGGAAAGGAGCTTTTGTTTCTCTTCTTCAAGAATCGCTTTTGCATCACGAAACTCGTCCAATGTAGCAATCATCGGAAACATAATTTTTAAATTTCCAAAGCTGCTTGCACGTAAAAGGGCACGAAGCTGTGTCCGGAAAATCCCTTGCTCTTCTAAACATAGACGAATGGCCCGGAAGCCTAGGAATGGATTCATTTCCTTTGGCAAATCCAAATATGGGAGTTCCTTATCGCCGCCAATATCCAAAGTACGAACAACGACAGGCTTTCCAGCCATTCCTTCTAGGACAGCTTTATAGGACTCAAACTGTTCATCTTCTGTTGGGAGCTGTTCTCTTCCCATGTAAAGAAACTCAGTTCGATATAAACCTACACCCTCACCGCCATTCTCAATTACCCCTTTTAAATCTTTAGGCGTACCGATATTGGCAGCTAACTCAAAACGATGGCCGTCATTTGTTATTGTAGGTTCATTCACAAGTTTAGCCCACTCTGCTTTTTGAACTTCATAATCTTCATGGACTTTACGATACTCTGCAACAAGTTCTGGTGTTGGGTTTATATGTACTTCCCCTTTTAGTCCATCTACAATGACAAGATCACCAGTTTTAATCTCCTTTGTTGCCATTTTTGTTCCCACTACTGCTGGAATCTCCATTGATCGGGCCATAATCGCTGAATGGGATGTACGACCGCCAATATTTGTCGTAAATCCTTTAACAAAGGTACGATTCAATTGCGCTGTGTCAGATGGAGTTAAATCTTCAGCCACGATGATTACTTCCTCTGCAATCATGCTTGGATTTGGTAATTGAACACCTAGTAAATGAGCGAGAACACGCTTCGTGACATCACGGATATCGGCTGCACGTTCTTTCATGTATTCATTATCCATCTGTTCAAACATCGTAACGAACATATCAGCCGTATCTTTAAGTGCAGATTCGGCATTTACTTTTTCAGATTGAATTTTATCCTCAATCGGGGCATTTAGTTCAGGGTCACTTAGAACTAGGAGATGTGCTTCAAAAATAGCTGCTTTATCTGGACCAAGGTCTACTTTAGCCTTGTCACGAATAGCTTCAAGTTCAGATTTTGATTTCTCCATTGCCCTTTGAAACCGCTCCACTTCAGCAGCGGAATCCTCAATGGTGGTCTTTTCAAACGATAGATCAGGTTCAACAAGACGGTAGCCTTTAGCGATCGCAATTCCGTTTGATGCAGCTATTCCCTGTAAAAAAGTCATTATTCTGCCAAACCTTCTTTTTTCATTGTTTCTTCTAATGCATTTAACGCATCGTTAGCATCGCTGCCCTGAGCCGAAATCTTAATATCAGCACCTTGGCCAACACCAAGTGACATAACGCCCATAATGGATTTTAAATTAACGGTTTTACCTTTATATTCTAAATTAACTTCAGAATCAAATCTGCTCGCTGTTTGAACTAATAAAGTTGCCGGTCTTGCATGAATACCTGTTTCTGCGATTACCTTAAATTGTTTTTCTGCCATGCTTAATCAAACTCCTTTAAAATAAAATAAAACTTGCTTTATTAAAAATAAACATTTCCCGCCGTTTAGTCAACTAAATCACTACTTGACTAGAGAAAAAAATCAATTTTATTCAACTTATTTTCCCCAAAAACGAACATAAACATGTATTGACTTTACATCATGTTTTCAATCATACAAAAGCTAGAATAGCATTTTCATCTTATTCAAACAACTAAAAAACATCCAGAACGCGATTGTTCACAAAACTGTCAAAAACATCTACTATCATCCAAAAAATACTATAGAAAAAGAAAGCTGTCGTCGACAGCTTTCTTGGTTAAATTTCGCCCACAGCACGAGGAAATTCTTTTTGTTCATCTACAGGAATTACGGTTGCCTTTATGGCATCCTCTAATAATAACGAATATTTATTCTTATCCTTTTCCGTCCAATTCAGCTTATCAGTCATGTAATCAACAACTTGTTTCTTCCATTTATTCACTAGATCAATATTAAACAAAATGGCCCCTGTTCGGCGATTTAAGAAATCAATTGGTGTTGCAACCATCTCCTCTTCAATGGCATATACAAGCTTTGCTAACAAGGAGAGCGGCAAATTATATTTTTCCGCATCAGATTGGTTTAATTTCAGCAGGTTGAAAACCACTTCTACGTTAGATCCGTACATTTTTGTTAATTCTTCTGCTTCTTCGTTGGCTAAATTAGCTTCCATTCCCAGAGCAATTTTAGATTTTACAAATGTATGGAAGTTTTTCGATCCACCGACATCTCCGCCTGAAATCGGCATCGTTACTGTTGCACATGCTGGGTATTGCTTTCCTTCCTCTTGCTTAAATTTATCAGCTAATACATCAACAATCGTTTCAGCCATTTTTCTGTACCCTGTTAATTTACCACCCGCAATCGTTATCAAACCGGACTGTGATTCCCATATTTCATCTTTTCGGGATATTTCAGAAGCATTTTTTCCTTCTTCATAAATAAGTGGTCTTACTCCAGCCCAACTGGATTCAATATCCTTTTCGCTTATTTTCACATCAGGGAACATGTAATTAATGGCATTAAGAATATAACTGCGGTCAGCCATTGTCATATTGGGATTAATCGCATCTTTATCATAAAATGTGTCGGTTGTCCCTACATATGCCTTACCAGCCCGCGGGATCGCAAAGACCATCCTTCCATCAGGCGTATCAAAATAAACAGCTTGCTTTAACGGGAATCGAGATTGATCAATGACAAGATGAACCCCTTTTGAAAGTTGCAATGTCTTCCCTTTCTTTGATTGATCCATCTCACGAATCGAATCAACCCACGGCCCAGCGGCATTGACAATTTTCTTTGCATATACTTGGTATTTTTCCCCGGTCAACTGATCCTCTACTAAGACCCCTACAACTTTCCCATTTTCGTAGATCAACTTCATTACTTTTGTATAATTGCAGGCAACAGCACCTTTACTAACTGCCGCTTTCATTACTTCAATCGTCAGACGGGCGTCATCTGTTCGGTATTCAACATAATAGCCTCCACCCTTTAAACCGTTCTTCTTAATAAGTGGCTCCTTGGCTAATGTTTCGTCGATTGATAACATTGTCCTTCTCTCTGTTTTTTTTACTCCTGCTAAGAAGTCATAAACCCGTAACCCAATCGAAGTGCTGAATTTGCCGAAGGACCCTCCTTTATGCAACGGTAGTAGCATCCATTCCGGTGTTGTCACATGTGGGCCGTTTTCATAGACGATGGCACGCTCTTTCCCAACTTCAGCAACCATTTTCACCTCAAATTGTTTTAGGTACCTAAGTCCGCCATGGACTAACTTTGTGGATCTGCTTGAAGTACCAGCTGCAAAATCCTGCATTTCAACAAGAGCTGTATGCATTCCCCTTACTGTGGCATCAAGAGCAATGCCAGCACCTGTAATGCCTCCACCAATTATCAGTACATCATATTGTTCACTTTTTAACTTATTGACAATTTCATTCCGATTTAAATTAGAAAATTTCATCGTGATTCCTCCCAGTTTTTCAAGCTGATAGTATTTAATATGCCGAAATATAGGTAGGGGAAATAAGAAAAGACCACAAAGACATTATCGTTTTCGATAATGTTTTTGTGGTCTCTCCGAATTCTCCAGCCAATTTATTAACTTGTTTTCATTATACCATATTTCTTTTATAATGAGAATCGTTATTATTTAAAGGCCATTGCCGCCTTTACAGCTTTTTTCCAGCCATCATATAAATCATTACGACTTTCTTCTGTCATGTTTGCGGTAAACTGTTTGTCAATTGCCCATTGTGTTGAAATTTCCTCCTGGTCTTTCCAAAAACCAACTGCCAACCCTGCTAAGTATGCTGCCCCTAGAGCAGTGGTTTCATTGATTATTGGTCTTTCTACCGGTACATTCAGGATATCACTTTGGAAATCCATTAAGAAATTATTTTTAACAGCCCCACCATCGACGCGAAGTGTTTTAAGTTCGATACCTGAATCAGCTTCCATGGCTGATAAAACATCCTTTGTTTGATACGCAAGTGATTCAAGCGTAGCACGGACAAAATGTTCTTTCGATGTTCCGCGCGTTAAACCAAACACTGCTCCTCGGACATCACTATCCCAGTATGGTGTACCCAGTCCAACAAATGCTGGAACAACATATACACCATCTGTCGATTCTACCTGGACAGCCAATTTTTCGCTATGTGGAGCATCTTGGATTAATCTTAATCCATCACGAAGCCATTGAACTGCGGATCCCGCTACGAAAATACTCCCTTCTAGCGCATACTCCACCTTACCGTTTAATCCCCAAGCAATGGTGGTTAATAGACCATGCTTAGATTGAACTGCCTTTTCACCAGTATTCATTAACATAAAACAGCCAGTGCCATAAGTATTTTTAGCCATACCTTTTTCGAAACATGCTTGACCAAATAATGCGGCCTGCTGATCACCGGCAACTCCGGCAATCGGTATTTCCTTGCCAAAGAAGTGATAATCAACAGTGTTGGCGTAAACTTCAGAGGACTGACGAACCTCCGGAAGCATGGATTTAGGAACACTTAAAATTTCTAATAATTCTTCATCCCATTTGAGTTCATGAATATTAAACATTAAGGTCCGTGATGCATTCGTGTAATCTGTAACATGAGCACGACCGCCGGAGAGTTTCCAAATTAGCCACGTGTCAATCGTTCCAAACAACAATTTCCCTTCATTCGCCTTTTCACGTGCACCCTCAACATTGTCAAGGATCCATTTCACTTTTGTACCAGAGAAATAGGCATCAATCAGTAAGCCTGTCTTTTCGCGGAAAAGGTCATTATAGCCTTTTTCTTTTAACTCATCACAAATTTCACTTGTTTGCCTTGATTGCCATACAATTGCATTGTAAATTGGATCACCAGTTTCTTTATCCCAGACAACAGCAGTTTCCCGTTGATTGGTAATGCCAATTCCCGCAATTTGTTCAGGTTTAATGCCTGATTCGGATAAAACCCCGGCAATCACGGACAGGATTGACCCCCAGATTTCATTAGCATTGTGCTCAACCCAGCCCGGCTTTGGAAAATGCTGTGTAAATTCTTTTTGCGCTGTGTGAACAATTTCGCCACTTTTATTAAAAATGATTGCCCTTGAACTTGTAGTTCCTTGATCTAAAGATAAAATATACTTTTCCATGTAAAATCCCCCCCATTTTAACCTATCATTTTTTAAGCCGCTTGGCCTGATTGATTGATCGCAGTAGTCTGCTTTTTACTTGCTGCATATGCAAGTATTAGGATACCGATCAAAACTGCTAACACTACCCAAAGCGATCCCGTCACTTTTCCAATAAAGACAGCCTTGTAAAATACTGCTCCTAAACACCCTCCCAGAATCGGGCCGACTACTGGTATCCATGAATAACCCCAATTGGAACCACCCTTACCAGGAATTGGTAACAGGAAGTGGGCGATACGTGGGCCAAGATCACGTGCCGGATTAATCGCATACCCTGTGGTTCCGCCTAAAGACATACCAATTACAACAATTAATAATCCTACAGCTAATGGATTTAATCCCTCTGTAAATTTATTTGCCCCAATAAATAATAGACCAAGTACTAGAATAAAGGTACCAAAGATTTCACTTAAAAGATTTGAAAACGTATGCGGGATGGCAGGACTTGTAGCAAACACACCAAGCTTTGTAGCCGGATCATCTGTCGCCTTCCAATGCGGTAAGTAATGTAAATAAACAAGTACTGCTCCTATGATTGCACCAATCATCTGTGCAACAATATAACCTGGCACCTCAGACCACGGAAAATCTCCATTTAACGCTAAAGCTACCGTTACAGCTGGATTTAAATGGGCACCACTGACAGAACCAACAGCAAAAACCCCCATTGTGACTGCAAGCCCCCAAGCAATAGTAATAACAATCCAACCAGCGTTATTGGAATATGACTTCTTTAAAGAAGAACCAGCTCCAATACCGGCACCAAATACGATTAGAATCATTGTTCCAATCAATTCCCCAACAAATGGTGACATTTTTCTCCACTCCCCTTGAATAAATTCACGAAAAAAAGAGATTCACAGCAGAAATACCCCAAAATGGGCATCTGTGTGAATCTCCTTATCTCCGTCACAAAGATATTAACTTGTTAACTAGATTATATAAAGTTATGAAAGCGGTGTCAACATCTTTTTAAAGATAAAATAGTATATTACTATTTTAACCTTGTTTAACATAAGCTTCCCACAGCTCTCTCTTAGAAGTAGTAATCGCATCTGCCCCAGCATCTAATGCAGCCTGAACTTCTTCTGCCGTTCTAATTAGCCCACCGGCAAAAATGGGGGTTTTAACCCGTTCTTTTATTTCTGTAATCATCCAAGGCATTGCACCTGGGAGCACTTCAATATAATCCGGACGGGTTTTCTCAATCAACTTATAGCTTTTTTCAATCGCATGTGTATCGATCAGAAAGATTCTTTGGACAGCGATAACCCCTTTTTGCTTCGCTTTTAAAATAACACTAGCCTTCGTTGAAATTAAACCGTAGGGCTTAAACTCTTGGCAGATGTACTCTGTAGCAAATTCATCATTTTTAATGCCATGGATTAAATCAACATGATAAATCATTTTCTTTCCTTTTTGCTTGGCCATCATGTTAATGTTTTTTAATTGTGCAACGTGCATATCTAGAAAAACACCAATTTCGTATGAGCTTTGCAAAAAACGTTCGAATTCCTTCATGTTTGCTGAAGCAGGTAATATCTTTTGTTCCATCCCTTTCAAACCCTTTCCCAGCACTTTTCCTCCTATCATAAATAGAAAAGGGCTTTATTACAATAGCCAATCAGGCTTTTTTGATTTCCTTTAATTGCTGCTTCAAACAGCGAATTTCCGTTTTCATCTTGGTCTGTTCTTCTAGGGATGAGGGGACACCGCCATAGCGAACTTTTTCATAGATTTTAAGCGATTCCAGTGAACCAGAAAGTCCCACCCTTAGCCACCATTCTTCAAGTGTTTCAAAAGATAATCTTCCTAAATTTAGCCTTTTTGCATATTTTTCTAATTCAAATATTTCCCTCCTAATTTTATCCTCGGGCGGTTTGATTCTTCGGTGATATAGCGTCGTGTGCACAGCTCCAAACACCCCTTCAGAAACGGAAATAACAAACGAAGAATCAATTGAAACCGGCCGGGGTTTTAGTTTCTTTTTATAAAACAGATAGATGATAAAAGTAACGGCAGCAAGGATAAGAATGAAATACAAGATATTCTCTGCCGTATCATAGGAGAGAGCTTGGTAATTATCCGATTTGTCCTGTAAATCACTACTTTCTATCATTTTTGTTGGTTTACTTTCATTCCCCGCCAGACTAACAAGAAATTCCAGGATGGCAAAGAGCGGTTTCGCAATACTAGCCAAAAGCAACAAAATGGTCTGTAAGATGCCAAAAAAGAGAAGTTGAAAATATTTTAGTAAAGTTGTAAAAGAAATACTTATTAATGTAATTACTGCAATAATTAGTAAAAAATAAAAGACAAACTTTGATTGATCCTTCTTGACCAAATACCACTTTCTAACAAACTCTCCTATAAGGACAATAACTAACTGTCCAATTAGTAGATAGATTATTTCACTTTGATAGGGGTAATGACTCATTGCAGCGTAGATGATGGCAACTAATCCAAAGAAAAACGACAACAGTAACAACAATGTTTCGGAATGCAGCGAAAAATCATCCAACAGGGAAATCCCTCGCCAAAACACAAACAACCCAAGACATGCTCCACTAAAAAGAGAAATATTGGCGTGATTGCAAATCACCAAGAGTGTTGGAAATACCGTAACAAAATAAAGCCATTTCCCCCTATTGTGATATCTTACTAGAAGTAGTGAAAATATGATGATGCTGCCAACACACAAACCTGCCAATACATGGAGTGGAGGTAACTCCCTTTTATTTATAAAAAATAAAAATAAAAAAAGAATCCCTGATATTAGTTCCAAAAGGAAGTAATAGGTAATAACTGCCACTCGATTCAACATAACAGCGCCCTTCGTTCATGATGAATATCTAATTCACTTAGTAATCCATGATCCTCTTCAATTTTTAGATTAAACAATTTCCCACCTTTATTGGACAAGTTTAGGAGCAATCGATTCGTATCATCTCTCCTAATTCCAGCGTGGATGAAAATGGGCTGATATTCCAAATGTTTACTATAGAAAGAAAGCATCTGTTCATATGGTAAACTTATATTTTGGCTACTGATGGATGCGATGGTTTCCAAGACAGTTTGCAAATGCTCTTTTCCTTCTCCCTTTGGAAGATAAAGAAATGGGGTACTTCCTGCTGTTCGTACATTAATGCAGAGGGAAAAAGGAATTTGATTTTTATATGCAAAATATGCCATCTCGGTTATACTACTAAGCAATTTTTCAAGGTTACCTGTTATCGAATGACCGTCGGAGATATTTAAGGCAATCATCCAGCCCTTTTCAGAAATTTTTTCATAGATCATCGTTTGCAATTCTTGTTTTCTGGCACTTGCTTTCCAATGAATCCGGTTAAAGCTGTCTGACGAAATATAGTTTCTTGTACCTGTTGGTCCCAATCGATCCTCATAGTAAGAGGAAGGGGCACTATATATTCCTTGATGAACAGACAACTGTTCCTTTAATCCTTTAACGGGAATAGGTTCTGGATAAACTACAGCCAGCTGGTTTAAATACCATTTAGATTCCAGCACCGTTTCCCCAAACCCTAATAAACTTGGGATACGGAATTCGAGTTTATGGATTTGGGCAATTCCCCTTCTGTTTGCCGAAAATGGGACAATGATTTGTTTGGTTTGTCTTGCGAAAATCGAAAATCGAAGAGAAATTTCATTGAGCGAAAGATTGGGCTCCAAGGTCTTTCCCTCAGGAATCACGCATTGATCAAAGTATATTTTTAACTTAGCATTTAAAATGGGGTAGCCTTCATTTCGAATCGTTATTGTCCATTGCCCTTTATCGTTCACGAAATACCGATGTTTTTCAGCGATATTTTCGAAAAACAACTGCTTTCCGACTCTTTTTAAATAAAATTGATTACAGCTTAGGACCGTAAGAATAAAGATGGAAAGAAACAATACTAATTTTGACTGGATATAGAGGCTTACAATAATGAGAACAATGGCCAAGCCGGTAATTACCGTAAGCTTTCGATCATCTATCGAATACGTATTCCAACTCATTCATTTGCACCCTTTTCAGCTGGTGCAGGGATGGAAACAAGGATTTCACCAATAATCGATTCTGATGTCTTTGTTAATGACCCTTCCATTGAGAGAATAATTCTGTGGCCTAGGACGTATGGAGCAACCGCCTTTACATCATCCGGGGTAACATATGTACGATCGTTCAATATAGCCTTTCCTTGAGCAGCTTTCATTAGCGCTAAGGTTCCTCGTGGGCTGACACCCAACTCAATGCTATTATGTTCTCGGGTTTTTCTTGCAATCGATAAAATGTAATCTTCAAGATCGTCTGAAATATATATTTCATTAATCGCTTTTTTTAATTGATCAATTTCCGTCAGAGAAAACACCTGTGCTATAGTATTCCTTTTTACTTCCCTGCGATGTATTCGCAAGATCCTTTTTTCATCCTCATAATCGGGATAACCTACATTAATCTTGATAAAAAAACGATCCATTTGCGCAACAGGCAATGAAAAGGTTCCTTGTTGGGATTCTACAGGATTTTGTGTCGCAATCACTATAAAAGGTTCTTCCATGGGAACGGTTATACCATCAATGGTTACTTGCCGCTCTTCCATTACCTCTAATAAACTTGACTGTGTCCTTGGTGTTGCCCGATTAATCTCATCAGCTAAGACAATGTTTGCACAAATGGGCCCAGGGCGCAGTTCAAACTCATGAATCTTTGGATTAAAAAATTGAATCCCGGTGACATCACTTGGAAGAACATCTGGGGTAAACTGGATACGGGAAAACCTCCCGCCAATGGCGGAAGCAAAGCTTTTTGTGAGTAGTGTTTTACCTGTTCCAGGTACACTCTCAAGTAAAATATGACCATTAAATAATAACGAGATCGCCATTAATTCAACTTCTATCTCTTTTCCAACCATCACTTTACCAATCTCCTGCTTTAATTGAGAGATCTTTTCTAGTAAGGCCATTTTCTCATCCCCTTTGTAACCGTGTTCAACCAAGAATCCGATTAGCTTCTCGGTTCTTTAAGGTATTGATACAATACATCCCCGCCACGCTGCCCGATACCACGGAAATGTTTAAAATCTTTTCTTTTTACTAAAACCTTTCGAAATTCCATAAATTCATCATTCTTTACATAATATTCCGAAAGATCTCCCGACATTAAACGATTTAATATGTCGTTAATCAATTCTTCCTGCATGTCAATACACCCTCTTTTCCATCATCTATTGTAACCTATCAACTATCTAAAAAGTCCACTTTCTGTTTTCAACAAATTTGATTATCGAAAGCGCTTTTCATTCTTAAACACCTTATTTAATTATATAATAGTATAAATTGAAAAAATTAACCAAATTGTCACACAAAAACCTTTACGAATATAAAAAAGTAGTGCAAACTGTTATTTAATTGGTTTATTAATAGTTTTTAAGAGTTTTTAAGGCAAAGGAGAGAGACTAATGAAAATAGCAGAAGTAGGAAATATCATAGAATTCCGCGGTGGCTTGCAAGGGATTGTTGAAAAGGTAAATGAAAATTCTGTAATAGTCGACTTAACTTATATGGATAATTACCGTGATTTAGAATTAGATCAGCGGACAGTTGTCAACCATAAAAACTATAAAGTCGTAAAAGAAAGCGCTTATATGTAATCGTTTTAGGAAAAAGGCAGACATTGACTGCCTTTTTCCTTTTTTCCATAGTTTATGTTACTTCCCTTGACCAGTTTCTTTTGACAGCTGCTTCAAGGATTTTACTTTCCCATGAGGATTTTGATCCTGTTTCCTAACAGTCCATTCTCTTTCTTGTTCGCTACGTGATTTACTCATAGATTTTCACTCCCTTCCCACTTATTTTTTTCTTCTTTTCAGGTTCTTATCATAAGAATTGGTTAAAATGTTTAATGCAATCATTTCCTTTTCCATCTATTTTTTGATAAAGTATATTTTATTGAGTTCTAAAGGGGAAAAACATAATGAAGCAAAACATTTTAAACATTCGCCTTCTAGCTGGCCTAATTCTGGCACATGCTCTACTATTTTTTTCATTTCATGATCGAGTAATTTTTTGGTACATTTTTACTGGATCAGTACTTGTATTAATAGCATTTGCCATGTTTCAAGGGGATGTGGATGATGAAGCATCCTTTATCAAATATCTGTTTCTAGGCGTCCTTTCCGGTCTATTGTTATATCTACTTTTTTGGATAGGATACCAAACCATTCAAATTCTTCATCTACCGTTTGAAAAACCAATAAAAAAACTGTACCGTTGGTATGCTCCACATGTATTTTGGCAATACATTGCCCTCGTGCTGGTTGCCGCGCCTGGTGAAGAGCTATTCTGGAGGGGATTTATTCAGAAAGGTTTATTAAAAAACTTTAAACCCCTGTGGAGTATCTTACTAGCAGCAGTACTTTTTGCATCTGTTCATATTTACGCAGGCTCATTTTTGCTTGTCTTTGCGGCCTTTGTCTCAGGCTGCGTCTGGGGTTCCCTTTATTATTGGAAAAAAAGCATGCCGCTGGTGATTGTTTCCCATATCATCTTCGATCTCATGATTTTTATCATTATTCCTTTAACATAATGAAGCAGCTGTGATTTCACAGCTGCTTCTTTTATTACTTACTTGGTGTAAATGGTTTCATCCATAATAATATAAAAAAGGTCATACAAATATAGCCAAACAATGGATATAAATAGGAAAGCAACGTACTATAATTCACCAAACTAATGAGATAGGAAACAGTAAAAATGACCGAAACCGATACAAGCGTTGGAATACGGATATATTGCTGCAACTGCCTATCAAGGCCAAAAACATTTCCAATTACAGAAGTAAAGATTTCTCCAAAGATCACAAGTACAAATATCCAATATAAAAACGGGGCTACGTTTTTCATAATAATGGCCATTGGGATATCATACAATTCAAGGTTAGGCAGCATGATTAATGTAAAATGGCTGCCAATTAAAATAAGTGTTAACGCAAGTCCTCCCAGAATACCTCCCCATTTTATCGTCCAGTCATCCTTAACCTCAGTGGCAACAGGAACGAGAACTGCTTGTGCCAATCCCAAATTTAAGGCCGTATAGGAAAATGGAGCAATCACACTCTTCCAGCCGTCTGTAGCAGGTGGTATAAATAAAAAGCGATCTAAAAAGTTCGGCATTCCTAGTGATAAAAACATCAAGATTAAGCTAAAGGTAATCATTAAGGGAACGACGAACGTATTGACCGCAAAAAGACCCTTTGTGCCCACAAGCATGACAAGATACGAAAGAAATATGGTTAGAATTACACCAAGATTTTTTGGCAAGCCGAGCTGTTCCTCAAAAACGGCACCGGCGCCGGCCAACATGACAGCACTTACACCAAGGAGCATGAATAACATAAAGAAATTGATGATACTGCCCGCCCATTTTCCAAATAGGTGCTCATTAAATTCTTGATAGGATTTTGCCTCAATGTGTGCCGCCATTCGCATCATCTTTGAACCAATACCGACAAAAAAATAGCCGCTCATTAATATACTAATAAAGCCAAAGAAACCAAATCGCGAAAAGAATTCCACGATTTCTTTCCCAGTGGCGAATCCAGCTCCAACTACTGTACCTACATAGACTGCCGCAATTTGAAAAGCTTGCGTCCAATTCTTCTTCACACCATCTCCCCCTCATCATCAATATATGATTATAGGGACAAACAAAGACGAGCTTTTTTCCTTAATTGGCAACGATTGCTATAAACAAATTACTTGAAAGTCAAAAAAGGTCAGAGTATACTATGGTCATAAGGTCAAAGATAGTCAAAGTCAAATTGATAAAAGCACAAAACCAAGGAGGTTATGTTCAATGCTTTGTCAACAATGTAATCAAAATCATGCAAATATCCAATTAACGATGAATCTTAACGGTCAACATAAGGAAATAAAACTTTGTCATGAATGCTACAAAAGAGAAAAACAAGCTCTAGGGGCTGGTTTTGGTCAGAATATGAATTCATTACCAAGCTTCCCGTTTGAAAACCTATTTATGTCAAACGGCATGCCATACGGTCAGGATATGACAGGACAACAACCACCTCAAGGTGAGCGAAAAACAGAACATGGCGGCTTTATCGATCAATTCGGTCGGAACTTAAGCACGATGGCAAAGGCAGGTCTTATTGACCCTGTCATTGGCCGTGATGAAGAAATAAAACGAGTAATCGAAATTCTGAACAGAAGAAACAAAAACAATCCGGTTTTAATTGGGGAACCTGGTGTCGGAAAAACCGCTATTGCTGAGGGACTTGCTATTAAAATTGCAAACGGCGAAGTCCCAGGCAAATTACGTAATAAGGAGGTATATTTGCTAGATGTTGCCTCCCTTGTTGCCAATACTGGGATTCGCGGACAATTTGAGGAAAGAATGAAGCAATTAATTTCTGAATTGCAGGAGCAAAAAAATATCATTCTGTTTATCGATGAAATTCATTTGCTTGTTGGTGCAGGTTCTGCTGAAGGCTCCATGGATGCGGGTAACCTTTTAAAACCTGCGCTCGCACGGGGCGAACTACAGCTAGTCGGGGCAACAACATTAAAGGAATACCGTCAAATTGAAAAGGATTCCGCATTAGAACGCCGCTTCCAACCTTTGCATGTCCTTGAACCAACCTCAGAGGCGGCAATTGAAATCTTAAAAGGAATTCAAAAGAAATATGAAGATTACCATGAAGTCACCTATTCTGAGGAAGCAATGAAGGCCTGTGTTCAATTGTCACAGCGCTATATTCAAGACCGCTTCTTACCCGACAAGGCAATCGATTTGCTTGATGAGGCCGGCTCGAAACTAAATCTAACTTCCGATTATAAGAACAATGAGCAAATTGAGTCACGGCTCAATGAAATTTCAGTTGAAAAAGAGGATGCTCTTAAAAGTGAACAATATGAAAAGGCTGCAATCCTGAGAGATGAGGAGGCTAAACTAGAAAAGGAACTAAATAATGATTTTAGTTCCGAAAGACCAATTGTTACTGTCTCCCATATTCAAGAAATAATCGAACAAAAAACAGGAATTCCAGTCGGAAAACTGCAGCAGGATGAACAGCTTAAAATGAAATCATTGGAAGAAAATCTAAACTCTAAGGTCATCGGTCAAGTAACGGCTGTTAAAAAAGTAGCAAAGGCGATTAGACGCAGCCGTGCCGGTTTAAAATCTAAACATCGTCCCATCGGCTCCTTCCTTTTTGTCGGCCCAACTGGGGTTGGTAAGACAGAGTTAACTAAGACTCTTGCCAAAGAGTTATTTGGCACCAAAGATTCTATGATCCGTCTTGATATGAGTGAATATATGGAGAAACACAGTGTGTCAAAACTAATTGGGTCACCTCCAGGGTACATTGGTCATGATGAGGCCGGGCAGCTTACAGAAAAAGTACGTAGAAATCCATATAGTATCATTTTATTGGATGAAATTGAAAAAGCACATCCCGACGTTCAGCACATGTTCCTGCAAATACTTGAAGACGGACGGCTTACTGACAGTCAGGGTAGAATCGTCAGCTTTAAGGATACCGTCATAATTATGACAAGTAATGCGGGTGTCGGCCACAAAACAGTTCACGTTGGATTCGGAGCAAATGAAATCATCGAAGAAGCAAGCATTCTAGACTCACTTGGCAGCTTCTTTAAACCTGAATTCCTAAATCGGTTTGATAATATTATCGAATTTAACACACTGGGCCAAGAACATCTATTGACCATTGTCGATTTAATGCTAAGTGAATTACAAGAGACATTAAATGAGCAAAACATTGAAATAATTGTCACTACGGAAACAAAGGAAAAATTAGCTGAACTTGGCTATCATCCTGCTTTTGGCGCACGTCCGCTTCGCAGGGTCATACAGGAACAGATAGAAGACAAAATCGCTGATTTTATTTTGGAAGAGCCGGAAGCTAGAAAATTAGCGGCTGTTGTTGAAAATAGTGAGATAAAAGTGGTGACAGAATCATAAATGTAGAATAATCAAAAAGCGAAGCCTGTTTATTCATCGGCTTCGCTTTTTGATTTATTAAAGTCTTTGATCTTCTACAGAATTTAACCAGTTTTCAATAACACCCACTACCGACTCCACACAGCCATCCTTAAACGGAGAAATTAAGTTTGCTGCCTCGACAAGTTTAGTGAATGACATGCTGCCGCCAAGTTTGCAAAGCTTAACATAATCAGCCCATGCCTCCTCCTGGTCCTCTCTCGAACGCTTCCAGAATTGGAAGGCACAAATCTGTGCAAGCGTATAATCAATATAATAAAATGGTGAATTAAAGATGTGGCCTTGGCGCTGCCAGAAGCCGCCGTTTTCTAAATATTCATTGCCATCATAGTCTTTATGCGGCAAATATTTTTTCTCAATCTCTCGCCACTTACGTTTACGCTCTTTTGGTGAGGCCTCTGGATTTTCGTATACCCAGTGCTGGAATTCATCAACGGAAACTCCATATGGCAAGAATAATAAGGCATCACTTAAGTGAGAGAATTTGTATTTGTCCGTATCTTCCTTGAAGAATAACTCCATCCACGGCCATGTAAAGAATTCCATACTCATCGAGTGAATTTCACATGCCTCATAGGTTGGCCAGTTATATTCCGGAATCTCAAAGTGACGACTAGAATAAACTTGGAAGGCGTGGCCTGCTTCATGTGTCAAAACATCAATATCACCTGATGTTCCATTGAAATTAGAAAAAATAAATGGTGCTTTGTAATTTTCAATAAACGTACAATAACCACCGCCAGCTTTACCTTTCTTTGCAATTAAATCCATTAGGTTGTTATCCTTCATAAAGCGGAAAAAAGCCCCTGTTTCGACGGAAAGATCCTCATACATTTTTTGACCGTTTTCAATAATCCAATCGGGACTGCCTTTTGGCACCGCATTCCCTGTTTGAAAATTGAATCCTTCATCATAGTACTTTAATTTATCGAGTCCGATTCTTTCTTGTTGACGCATCTTTAATTTAGTCGCAATTGGAACAATATAGTCCTTCACCTGCGTACGGAAATTTGCTACCATTTCGGCATTGTAATCCGTTCTCATCATCCGATAATATCCAAGTTCGACAAAGTTTTTATAACCTAGTTTTTGGGAAATTTCTGTTCTAACTTTAACCAGGTCATCATAGATACGGTCTAATTCTGCTTCATGCTCTGAAAAGAAGGCAAATTTCGCTTCGGTTGCCCGTTTTCTCATTTCTCTGTCAGTTGACTCCGTAAATGGCTCTAATTGTGCAAGTGTTCGTTCCACACCCTCAAAATCAATTTTGGCTGATGCAAGCAGCTTTGTATATTCTGTTGACAGGCGATTTTCCTTTTGCAATAAAGGAACAATTTCTGGCTTAAAGGTTTTTAGCTGCCCTTCGGCAAGGGCGAATAGTTGCCTTCCCCACTTTTCTTCCAGTTCTTTTCGGAACTTTGAGTTAACAAGGGCTTGATAATATTTTGTCACTAATCCTTCAACCTCAGGCTGAACTTCATCCATATAATCCTGTTCTTGCTTGTAAAACTCATCGTTTGTATCAATCGAATGACGAATATAGCAAAGATTGAACATTGTACCAAGGTCATTCCTAATCTTATTTATCTCATTCATAACCTTGTTTTGGTCCTCGACAGATGCTGATTTAGTAAAGCGTTCAAGCTCCACTGTAAATTTTGCCGTTACTTCTTCTAAATTCGGACGTAGGTATGTATAGTTTTCAAAACTCATATGAACATCCCCCTATTTTCAATTTCCAACTAAATTAGTTCGACACTATTTATTACTATTCCTTCAACTAAAAAAAATACGACCTAATGGCCGTATTAAAATTTACCTGCAGGCAGTCCTAATTTTTTTAGCAGCTCAATTGCAACCGTTTTTTCTGATTCTGTAAGGCTCGACATCAGCTTATCGATTTCACCTGCGTGTTCAGGAAAAATCTCTTGAATGAAATTTTCCCCTTCCTCAGTTATTTGAGCATATGTCACTCGTCGATCCTTCGGACACGCTATTCTCCTTAACAATCCTTTTTGTTCAAGTTTATCAACAACGTAGGTGATGCTGCCACTTGCTAGCAAAATTTTCCCACCGATTTGTTGCATGGGCTGATCGCCTTTATGATAGAGAAGTTCTAACACAGCAAATTCCGTTGGATTTAAACCATTCGCCTGAATGGCTTTATTTACATGTTCATTGATTGCTTTATATGCTCGGGAAAGGACAATAAATAGCTTTAATGACTTTGCAACAGAATCATTTTCCATAAAAACGCATCCTTTTAGGTTTTTTATATAATGGTCCGAAGAAGGGTACCACCATTTCAAATTATCTCGATTTCAAAGCTATTATAAAAAACTTTTTACTTACTGTCAATTTCCTTTTAATCAACAGGAATAGTTCAGAAAAATGGTAATACTTCTGATATAATAAATACACTATTATTTACAGATCAAGTTGGGGTATTTACATGAACAGTCGTAAAGGCAATTTTTTTATTTATTTTATCGTGGTGATCTTACCTGTTATCATTTTAGGTACATACTATTTTTTTGATATTTTAAAAGAAAACGACTTGGAAAGAAAAAAAGATGCTTTATGGGTCGCTTCGATTTATCAAAAGAACTGGGATCAATTCATTAGTGAAACAACGACAAGCCTAGATATTCTTTCCCTATCCGCCATGGAAAACATAGATTCTCCTAAGAAAATGGAACCATTACTCATGAAGGTAAACCAAAACGATCCCCGATATGGAGGTCTGTACCTACTGAACGAAAATGGAAATTTGTTAACGGGCTCCGTTCCCTTGCGTAATGAAGATGACTTTTCCAAATTACCGTTTATAAAAGAAGTAATCAACACAAAGGATACAATCATTTCAGAACATGAGGAGATTCTTAAAAATAATCAAAGAATTGTTGGAATAGCTAGACCCGTTCTCGATGAAAATGGCGAATTAAAAGCTATTCTCATTGCAGATTTACGGATCGATTATATGAGGAACCTGATGAAGGTTCTGACTCCAGAAACCAAGCTATATGTTGTGAATGGTGGAAAATCTGCCATCCTTGAAATGAATGTAACCAACAATGAAATAGATGAGCATAATACCCATTGGGTCACTTCACAAATGGACCGTATACCATGGAGTATTAAAGTGAAAATTGCAGATCGGAATAATAAACAAATCGGGAAAACTTTGGGTAAGGTTTTATTTATCATTCTCGTCATAACCCATATCCTTTACTTACTAATTGAATATCTCCTTTTACGGAGATTTGCCCATAAAGAAAGACGGCAAAATGAGTTGCAAAAGCTGGAATTAGTTGGCTCCTTAGCTGCAAGCACTGCGCATGAAATTCGAAATCCGTTGACAGGTGTAAAAGGGTTAATCCAACTTCTAGGTGAAAAGTATACCGATCAAGAGGATCGCTTCTATTTCGATGTTATAAACTCCGAGCTGAAGAGGATAAATGAAATAGTTAGTGAGTTCTTAATCCTTGGTAAGCCGACAGCACAAGTGACAAATAACATCAATATTGCAGAAACACTTAAAGAATTGAAACCCCTCATCATATCTGAGGGAAATTCACAAAATGTAGAATGTAACTTTCAACTTTCTAGTGAACCCATCATCGTTACCTGTGTTAAGGACGAATTGAAACAGGTTATCTTGAATCTTACAAAAAATGCGTTTGAATCATTTGAAAAACCTGGGATTCTAGAAATTAAGCTGCTACATCAGGATAAGGATTTTTGTAAACTAGAAATTAGCGATACTGGGAAAGGAATACCGAAGGATGAGTTGGGGAATATATTTGTTCCTTTTTACACTTCCAAAGAAACAGGGACAGGCCTTGGACTGGTCATTTGTAAAAGGATCATCAACTCATTTGGCGGCAGTATACTAATTGAGAGCAAAGAAAAGATGGGGACGACCGTCAGTATTACATTGCCAATCGTAAAATAAAACGAGATCACAATGGTCTCGTTTTGTTATTCTTTTGTTTTATTTGCTAAATATTTCGAAATTAGAAATAAACATTTCTTATTTTAATTTTTAAGTAGTAAAATAGGAAAGAAAAATAGGTCGTTATTTTATCTTAAGGGAGGGATCCTATGAATCAACCAGTGGTAATAAAAGCTAAAGCTCCAAAAGCCTCTGAATCAACTTTATATAAAATTCTTATTATTATCGGGCTGTGCCATTTATTGAATGATGCCATTCAAGCGGTTGTACCGGCTATGTTTCCTATTTTAGAAGAAACTATGGGATTAAGCTTTACCCAGCTAGGGATCATAGCATTTTCCTTAAATATGGTCTCGTCTGTTATGCAGCCGGTAGTCGGAATGGTAACTGATAAAAAGCCGATGCCTTATGCCCTGCCAATAGGACTAACGTTTACTTTATTTGGTATTCTCGGACTAGGATTTGCTCCCAACTTCGCCATGATTGTCTTGTCGGTTCTATTCATTGGCCTCGGTTCAGCAGTATTCCATCCAGAAGGTTCACGGGTGGCTTTTATGGCTGCCGGTGGTCGCCGGGGGCTTGCACAATCCATTTATCAAGTAGGAGGGAATACTGGTCAAGCATTAGCTCCAGTCATTACTGCACTTATTTTGGTTCCACTTGGGCAAATTGGTGCATCCTGGTTTACGATCGTTGCCGCAGTTGCCGTTATATTGCTAGTTTATATCGCCAATTGGTATAAACAGAGATTAATAACACCACCGAAGGTAGCAAGAAAAAAGAGCATGAGTGGTGTAGGTAAAGAAGGTTTATCTAAAGAGGTTAAAAAGGCATTATCGCTGATTCTATTATTAATCTTCGCAAGAACTTGGTATTCATCGGGTATTACCAATTTCTACACGTTTTTTGCAATTAAAGAATATGCATTATCGATTAAAGAATCACAGGTCTTTTTATTCGCCTTTTTACTTTCCGGGGCAGTGGGTACCTTTTTTGGCGGACCACTTGCGGATCGCTTTGGGAAGAAAAACATCATTTCGTTTTCGATGTTAGCTACCGTGCCCTTTTCTATTCTAATTCCCTATGTTCCACCAACACTGGCCTTTATCTTCCTTATTCTAACTGGATTTATTTTAATGACTAGCTTTTCCGTGACCGTGGTTTATGCACAGGAATTAGTCCCTGGGAAAATCGGCACAATGTCTGGTCTTACAGTTGGGCTGGCGTTTGGGATGGGGGCAATTGGTTCAGTTGGTCTAGGGTACATTGCAGATTTGATTGGATTGCAGTCGATGATTACCTGGCTGGGTGTCCTGCCATTGCTAGGCTTAATCGCATTCGTTCTTCCAACAGATCAAAAGGTTTGGGAATGGAATAATAAGAAATAAAATAAGGATGGGCATAATGCCCATCCTTACTTTATTTCTTGGATTTTTTGTGAAAACGCTTAAATTTTTTGAAAACTTTTAACATTTATCACACAAAAAAGCGGTTAATGTTTCATATAATATAGATAGAACCTATAAGGGAGGAAAAAAGAGATGAAAACTCCAAATTATCATGATTTTTATGAAAAGGCGCTAATTCCGATTGGTTTAAATGACCAGAACTCTTTAGATGAAAACCATCCTGATTCCACTTCAACACATTGGCTAATTGCAGTAGAAGGGGTACAGCTCCCGCAGCCAAAGATATTTTACCATTGGAAAGTAAGTGTCTACCCTGCAGATGGCGATGGCGATTTTAATTGGAAGAAACCCTATTATTGCTCGACAAATATGAAATTGATGGATGATGCAATGGCACTCGCGTCCACATTAGCATCTGCAAGCAAAAATGATGAACTTACCACCGTTACACTCCTAGAGAAAATAAGTTAATCCCTCATTACCTACCATTTGCTTCACCTTCTTTTTACCCTCACTTGTGAAAAAACCTACATATAGTGATTATATATCTTTCCTCAGAACAAAAGGCGCAAGGGCGCTGGATTCAGATGACTATTCCAAGTTATCCATAATTGGGATGAGTTTATAATTTCCTAGCCCATAAAAAAGTGCTGCCTGCACTAACCGCAAACAACACTTTTCAACATCTTCATTATGCCAGTCGGAACACAATCCCATGTCCGCCTTTAGGGTATTCCCATTTAATGTTCTGGTACGGACAGCCGATTCGGCAGCTGCCACATTCGTGACAACCTTCATACCCTACCTGCATCCGTGTCCCTTCCCACTTATAAACCTCAGCAGGGCAAAATACTGTACAAATCTTATCGGGACATTGTGTCATGCAAACATCATGGTCAAGGATCGTCAAATGGGACTTCGTATCACACTTAAACCTGAGGAGGTACTGTTTTTCCTCGATATTCTTCGTTGACATTATTTCACCGCCTTCCAAGCTCGATAGATATCTTGCAATACTCGCAGCGTTCCTTTTTCTGCTGTTACACTCTTCATGATTTGTTTTTGTTTTTCTCGTTTTGTTGTGCCATCAACGGTGAAGAATTTGCTCATAGCCTTGTTCATCATTGGGACATATTCATTAAAGTATTGTGGATACTTCTCAAATGTATGTGCAGCATCTTTGTATTTCTCTAGGTCTTTAATGATAAAGCTATCGTAAAGCTTCTCTCGGTATATGTTTAAGTTAGCCTCCGTATAGCCACCCCTTGCTTTAGCTTCAAGGATGGATTCCGCCGCCAATAACCCTGAATGCATTGCCATGTTCGAACCTTCACGATGGATTGCATTAACAAGCTGTGCTGCGTCTCCTACGACTAGAACGCCATTACCTGCTACTCTTGGTACGGAACGATATCCGCCTTCTGGAATGAGATGGGCAAGATATTCTGCAGATTCCCCTCCTGCAATAAACGGTTGGACCATCGGATGTTTTTTTAGATAGTCAAGGAGCTCATATGGCTTTAATTTGGCTTTAATCATACTTGATAGGGTTGTACCTACTCCGATATTTAAGCTGTCCTTATTCGTATAAAGGAAAGCTGTCCCAAGGTTCCCCTTCGTAGAATCGCCAAAAATTTCGATTGTGCACCCTTGGTTATCCTGTAAGTTAAAACGATCATTGATTTTTTCTTTTGGCAGATTAATAACTTCCATTACAGTCAAAGCGACCTCATCTGGACGGAATTCTTTATGAAAGCCTAATTGTTTGGAAAGAAGTGAATTTACTCCATCGGCTAGGACAACGACGTCCGCATAAACCTCGCCATCCGGACGATCGGTGCGTACACCTACAACTTTTCCGTTTTCAACAATACATTCGGTCACAACCGTTTCGTTAATGAGAAGCGCTCCGGCTTCCACAGCCTTTGCCGCAAACCATTGGTCAAACTGTGCCCGCAGCACGGTAAAGTTGTTATAGGGTTCAACAGCCCATTCAAGGCCCTTGTAACCGAATTGCACGACTGATTCCTTATCCATCATCCAAAAACGCTGTTCAATCACTGGTCTCTCCAGCGGTGCTTCCTTCCAAAACTCAGGAATAAGATCTTCCATTTGCTTTCGGTATAAGACTCCCCCCATAACATTCTTTGCCCCTGGGTATTCTCCTCTTTCAATAAGTAAAACGTTAAGCCCATTTCTAGCACATGTTAAGGCACAAGAAGTACCAGCAGGCCCTGCTCCAACTACGATGACATCAAATTTTTCAGGCATAACTTATTACACCGCCTTTTTCAGATCTTAGCTGCTTAAATTGTGCGATTAGTTTGGGGACGATTTCCATCGCATCACCTACAATTCCATAGGTTGCCACATCAAATATCGGGGCGTTGGGATCCTTATTAATTGCAATGATGAACTCGGAATTTTTCATTCCCACGACATGCTGAATCGCTCCAGAAATGCCAATTGCAAAATAGATTTTTGGTGTTACAGTTTCGCCCGTTTGACCAACCTGCTGTTCGTGGGGCAGCCAGCCTGCTTCGACCACGTCACGTGTACCGCCAACACTCGCTCCGATTGTTTCGGCCAATTCATGGATGAGCTGGAAGTTTTGTAAGTCACCCAACCCTTTTCCACCGCAGACGATAACATGAGCATCGGCTAAATTGGCTTTTTTTGTTACGTCATTCACAATTTGCAATACTTTAGTGCGCATATCTTCTTCTTTTAAATCTATTTTCTCTTCAATGACTTTGCCAAATCTCTTGTTATCTTGCTCTAAGGCTTTCATGACCTTTGGTCTCACTGTTGCCATTTGCGGTCGATGTTTCTTACAGAGGATTGTCGCCATAATATTACCGCCAAATGCCGGCCTGCTCGCCTCTAGCAATCTATTATCCACATCAACATCAAGCATGGTTGTATCAGCTGTTAATCCGGTGCTTAAATCTGTTGCCACCGCACTTGCTAAGTCTTTTCCATTTGGTGTTGCCCCGTAAAGGATAATTTCAGGCATATATTTTTGGGCAAGAACCATAACTCCTTGCATATACGATTCTGTTCTATAATGTTTTAGTACCGGATGATCAATCACGTACACTTCATCAGCACCAAAGGAAATAACTTGGTTCGCTAATGGCAAAATGTTGCTGCCTAGTAGAAATCCTGCCAATGGGACTTGTAACTTATCAGCTAGCTTTCTACCGGCGCCAAGTAATTCTAATGAAACACCCTCGATTTTAGCATCGTTCTGTTCGATGAATACCCAGACTCCACGATAATCGTCTAGATTCATGTAAATCCCTCCCTGCCCAAAAGATAAACTTTATTTAGATGTCTGTACCGTTAATAGGTCCCTTTTCTCCATTAAGATTTCCATGAGTTGACCAACTTGTTCATCAGCAGAACCTTCTAACCTTTTCCCACCTTCTGGTCGTGGAGGTGTAAACATTTTACCAACAATAGTTGGTGAACCTTTTAGACCAAGCTGTGTCCGTTCCACATTTTCCAAATCGCTTACTGCCCAAATAACGGGTTCGTACCTAGCGGCTTTAATCATATTCGTCATTGGTGAATATTCAATCGCATTGATTTCTTTTTCAACAGTTAATAAGCATGGCAATTCCGCCTGAATCAATTCATGTCCGCTGGTCAGCTTTCGTTTTATTAATACTGTTCTTTCCTTTTGATTAACCTCCGTAACTTCGATTACATTTGTAACGGGAGGAATATCCATTCTCCTTGCGATACCAGGTCCAACCTGCCCAGTATCACCATCGATGGCATGTTTTCCACAGATCACCATGTCCACTGGGAGATCCTTACTGATTCGTTCAAGTGCCTTTGATAGGGCATAACTAGTTGCAAGTGTGTCCGCTCCGGCGAAGGCACGATCGGAAATTAAATAACCTCTATCTGCCCCTATTTCAATACTCTTTTTAATGACTGCTGTTGCTTGCGGCGGTCCCATTGACAATACCGAAATCGTACCACCGGTTTTTTCCTTAATTTTGACGGCCTCTTGAACCGCATGGGCATCGTAAGGGTTCAAAATGGCTGGCGCACTTCGGCGGTCGAGTGTGTTTGTTTTTGGATTAATTTTAATAATCTTTGTATCAGGGACTTGTTTGACACATACGACAATGTGCATGTAGGACTTTCCCTCCTCCATATAATCTAAGAATGTTGAAAGCGTTTGCTTCCTTTGGTTATTAAAAATGCTTTTATTAACGATATATGTATCGCAACATTAGCATAGTACCAAACAATGAGAGTTTTCTATTTTTCTTTGGTGTTTAACAAAAATTAAATTAGGGAAAGCCTAAACAAACTTAATGTGGTTCTATGAAGTGATTTTGAAAAAGTAGTTGAAGTACTAACTTGATGTGGATGATTGGTAGATAATCTTGGTGTGTATTTTATGTAATTACTACTAATATAACTATATGAAATATTGAGATATAAACAATGATAAAAATCACAGCTTGTCAAATATTGTTGAATTCAATTATGGGTTGGGTTGGGTTAGAAAAATAGGGGAGTAAAATAGAAGTTTGCTGGAAAATTAATCGCATTTGTGTTTGCGGTATACAAAATGCGCCGGAAGACCTTCTTGGCATGTGATCATTTCTTTAAATCAACTGATTAATAGGTAGAAGGCCTTCATTCCTGCACCTTACCAGGTGCTTTCCAATATACATTATACTAAAACTTTGGGCCAAATCATGATCATTTGTTTAAAGGAAAATTTAACTTCTTCAATTGGTCTTGAGGTTTGCTCAACTGTCCTTTGGTACACATTTATTAATTCATCTAGCTCTTGGCTGTATTTTATCGTTTCCTCACTCGTAAAGCCAAGGTTGTTCGCACTTTTGATCATTAGTTCTCTTTTTTCCTTTATCTCTGCAATCATCTCAGATTGACTACTACTATGCTTGTACACTTGTTATCCTCCTACTCTAGCAAAAACGTACTTTAATCCACTAAAAAAATAGACTACTTGAAGAATTATTACAAGAATTTCTTTAAAAGTAAATACATTCGCAAAAGAAGACAAAACATTCTATTTCTCTTGTTTTTCGACAATTTTCTCGGTGTCTTTCATGTGATTACGACAAAATCCTTCAGAACCAAAAAACTGGCTGGCGCGATCCGCCAGTCAGTTTTTTACTTATAAATTCACTTTTTCTTTTTCATAGATTGGTACCCAGCCTTCGGTTGTTACAAAGATTCTTATGGCGACAACTTTCCGGTCTTCTTCAAGAGTAAAGTAATGCCTTGTATTTTCAGGGACTGATATCAGATCACCAGGATTCAAATGCACTTCGAAAAACTCCCCATCATTACCCTGGATAATAAACACCCCATGTCCGCTAACGATAAAGCGGACTTCATCATCTGTATGATGGTGCTCATTTTTAAAGTTTGTCAACAGGGTATCGAGATTTGGTGTATTTTCAGATAAAGAAATCACATCTTGAGCCTTGTAGCCTCGTCTTGCGGAAATATCAGCAATTTCATCAGCAAAAGTAGTGAGGATATCTTCTTTTTCTTCATCGCTCAAAAGATATTTTTCTACAAGTTCCTCTGGGAGTTTACGAATATTCCAATTTTCATAAATAACT
Source organism: Neobacillus sp. OS1-2 (assembly GCF_030915505.1). Taxonomy (GTDB): domain Bacteria; phylum Bacillota; class Bacilli; order Bacillales; family Cytobacillaceae; genus Neobacillus. Next base: position 3,425,670 of record NZ_CP133265.1, on the reverse strand, counting down.
TCTTGTGTCGCAAGGAACCTTGCTACTGCCTCTTGTTCGTGAATTTGCTCTTTTTTGTTTTGGAATGTAATATATGCCATTGTGTTTCTCTCCTTATTAATTAAGTTTTACACTACTTTAAACAATTGATATGATTTATGTTCTAGTAAGCGTAATTGGTAACAGAATAGAAATTCGGAAGCTTCAAGAATTTTCTTTGCTTCAAAAGCGTTCCTTCCCCATACAGTAATCCCATGGTTCCGGATTAAAACAGCTCCAGAATCCGATAAAACATGTTCTGAAAATTTACTTGCCAATGTCGGGATATGAGCATAGTTATGGATAATTGGGATAGTTAATACAGCATCCTCTTCCCACTTATCAAAGGCTTTAATAAGCTCCTGACCCTTAAATGTCACCTCACCATGATCCCCATATACTTCGGAAATGACGTTATTATCAATTGTATGGACATGTAGGCTGCAGCCTGCATTCGTCTTGCGGTAAATCTCCACATGCAGTAGTGTCTCTGCGGAAGGCTTTAAATGGGTTTCACGAGCAGCACGACCAAATTCATCAACAAGTAAAAAGTCTTCGTCCGTTCGCTTCCGTTTATCCTTCCCGCTTGCCGTTACCAAAAATTGAAGAGGATGGTCACTCACTTTAATGGCAAGGTTTCCGCTTGTGCCCATAAACCAATCACGCTCAGCCAGTTCATCCTTTACATCAGCCAGTTCAGTCCATTTTTCCATTAGCATGTTAGCTCAGCCACCTCCATTCTATAAGCTCCACCCACGCTGGGGGGGCAAATTTTTTCATAATGGCAATGATGTTGTCACTTTGAGTTATGGTTCCATCAAAGTCACAAAAAATGATTGGCTTTGCCATTTAGTGGATCACCTCGGCACTTCCCCAAAGTTCCAAGGCCTGCTTAAGTTCAGGGAATAGTTCCGCTCCTTCAACCAGCGGTATCCCTTGGAGAGTCGTTTCAATCGCTTGTCTAAAGGCAAGACCACCGCCATGTGCGCCTTTCGGATGTCCATGGACACCACCACCGGCATTGATAACAGCATCATCTCCAAAATCTCGAATTAATAATGGCACCAATCCCGGATGGATGCCCGCTGACGGAACCGGGAAGGCCTTCTTAAAGACATCATCCTTCATAAGTTCGGCTGCAATTGAAAGGGCTAAAGGTTTATCTAGTGCAACTGTTCCATATGGCGATGGGAATAATGACAAATCGGCTCCAGCATATCGGAGTAGCTTGCCAAGTAACAGCGAATGAGAAAAGCCAAATTCCGGTGAAGAGGTTGAGGCACCGCTGACCGCAGGATGTGCCATAATCGGCAGTGCAATCTCTGAATCCTCTCTTAACTCCTGCAGAACATCGAGGCCGTAGGAAAACACATTAAACAACAAAAGGTCTGCACCCAGTTCAGAAGCCCTTTTAGCTTTATCCCTAAGCTGGGACGTTCGGCCGGTTAGGTTTACTGCGTATAATGTCCGGTGTCCAGTATGTTCCCATACTTTTTGTAAAACAGCTTTACCGACAGCAATTCTTTTTTCAAAGGGTGTTAAATTATTTTCAAAAAGGATTTCATCATCCTTTACAAGATCAACACCGCCAAGAGCCTGCTGTTTAAGCTGTTCAGATAAAAAGTTTAGATCCTTACCCAGTACTCCTTTAAAAATACTCATTAACAGCGGCCGCTCGTAAACATTCAATTTTTTGCGAAGTCCTTCAATACCGAATCTTGGGCCCGGGAACAAACTTTTTAATACATCATTAAACTGTAAATCTACTAATTTTATTTTTCCATCCAATGAAAGCTTTCCGAAAACAGTTGTTAGAATAGCAGGCAGGTCATTGGAAAAGTTTATGGTTGGGTAAGCAATCCTTATCAACGAATGATGCTCATTGATAGATGGCAAACCTTCAATGGAGACGACCCTGCCTTTATGTTTACGCAGTTGACTTTGCTCTAATTCAGGCAGGTTTGTCCATGAGCCAACCGTTAATCCCAAAGCAATTTCCTCAGCTTTTTTTTCTGGATTTTTTTCATTAGGCAGTAGATATGTAGCTATTAATTCACTCAAAATGAATCCTCCTTCCGTAATATATAAAAAACCTCTTCGAAAAGAAGAGGTTAGCATCACAAACTAACATCTTCTCATCTCTCAGCGCATTGCTGCAAGAATTAGCACCGTGCTTAAACCATAGGTTTTAAGTCGGTTGCCGGGCTTCATCGGGCTTTTCCCTCCGCCTGCTCTTGATAAGAAAACGATTCGTATTTATTCACATTGTCAAGTTGTTTAACTTTATTTTGTATTATCTCCAGAATAATATAAATTGTCAATCTATTTTTTGAAAATTTCTAAACTACCTATTCTCTCGACAGCCTCAGTTAACCGTTCTTCGGTTGTTAACAAACCAACACGAACATAGCCCTCGCCAAATTCTCCAAATCCTATCCCTGGAGCGACCATAATATTCGCTTGATCAAGAAGAATTGCGGAGAATTCCTCAGATGAAAATCCCTCTGGTACCTTAAGCCAAGCAAAGAATGAGCCCTTTGGTGCCGTGACATTCCATCCAAGTGATAGAAGTCCATCGATTAATATATTTCTTCTCCGTTCATAAAGTTCATTTAATTCTTTCACACAATTCTGTGGCCCTAAAAGTGCTTCCGCCGCAGCCTCCTGTACAGCTCCAAATAAACTTACATAGAGATGATCTTGAAGAAGTTCGATTGCCGAAATGACACTCTCATTTCCCACAGCAAAGCCAACACGCCATCCTGCCATATTATATGTTTTAGACAATGTATAAATTTCAATTCCAATCTCTTTTGCTCCTTCAACCTGCAGGAAGCTTAATGGTCTTTCACCGTCAAATCCAATGGCACCATAGGCAAAATCATGTACTACACAAATATTGTTCTCACTTGCCAGCTTAACTGTTTCCTCAAAAAATCCAGCAGTAGCCGTTGCACCCGTTGGATTATTGGGATAATTGAGGAACATTAGCTTTGCTTTTGATAAAATCTCTTCCGACAGCTCACTGTAATCCGGCATAAAATCATTTTGCTCTCTTAGAGGCATTGTCACCATTTCCGCTTTGGCAAGTGCGACCCCTGACAAATAATCTGGGTATCCGGGGTCGGGAACAAGAATGGTGTCTCCTGGATTTAACAAACACTGCGGGATTTCAACCAATCCAGCTTTGCCGCCGAATAAAATAGCCACTTCCTTATCGACATCAAGGGTTACCCCATATTCTTTCAAATAAAAATCAGCCGCAGCCTGTTTTAAATACCGATGTCCCTGAAAGGGCGAATATTTATGATTCAGAGGATTTGTTGCAGCTTCTTGAAGCCTTGCCACAATATGTGATGGGGTTGGCTGATCAGGATTACCTTGACCCAGATTAATCACATCGTGTCCCTCGGAAATATATTCACCGACCTTTTTAACTAGCCCGGCAAAAAACTGTTTTGGCAGACTTGTTAACATGTCTGATGGTGGGAATTGCTTCATCGTTTTCACCCGCTTCAATAGTTTTCAATTATACAGTAGAAATTCTAGTGATAAATATTATAACTTTTATAGTAACTTGTAAAGTTATAATTCTGAAACTTTTTAAAAAGTGAAGCCTTTAGGTTTTGGGAAGACGTAATCACGGGTTAATAAAAGTTTTCAAAATATATTGACACTACGTTCATCAAACTGTTATCATTTTTAGCGTATTGAATAGTTTTACTCTTATCACGAGCTGGCTGAGGGATTTGGCCCTTTGAAGCCCAGCAACCGACCGTATTTTCATTAGTCAAATGAGGCGTAAATTTAACGCAGGGTTACTCACCCAATATGGCACGGTGCTAATTCCAACAGAAGGTTTAACTTTCTGAGAGATAAGAGGTGTGACAGACGATTGTCTTCTAGCCTCTTTCAGATGAGAAAGAGGCTTTTTTAGCACTATTGCGCTGACAAAAGCCTCCATAAAACAAGGAGGAATATGAATGAGTCACCTTAAACAAACACATTACGCACCATTTACTGAAACTGCCGCTATTGAACTAGCAATAAGTTTAAATTTTTTTACTGAACATGCTGTACTGTCCTGCAAAGAGATTGGGGATGGTAATTTAAACCTCGTTTTTCATATTGTTGATGAACGTGACAGAAAGGGCCTCATTATCAAACAAGCTCTCCCATATGCCAAAGTGGTTGGCGAAAGCTGGCCCTTAACATTAAAACGAGCCAAAATTGAAGCAGATGCCTTAAAAACCTTTGGGCAGATTGCCCCTCATTATGTCCCAAAAGTTTATTTCACAGATGATGTGCTTGCCGTTACAGTCATGGAGGATCTTTCCCATCTAGCCATTGCCAGAACGGGATTTATAAACGGTGAATTATACCCGCACATTTCTAACCATTTGGGTGAATATCTAGCAAAAACTATTTTCTTTACATCAGATTACGGACTAGGTCCGACAGCAAAAAAAGAGCTGGTACAAAAGTTTATTAATCCGGAGCTTTGCAAAATAACCGAGGATTTAATTTTTACAAACCCGTATTTTGATGCCGATACCAACGAATTTGAGGATGGTCTATTAGCTGACGTCAATGCCCTCTGGCAGGATGAGGAACTGAAGTTTCAAGTGAATCTGCTAAAAAGAAGCTTTTTAACAGAGGCAGAAGTTCTCTTACATGGGGATTTGCATACTGGAAGCGTTTTTGCCAGCAATTCAGAAACAAAAGTGATTGACCCCGAATTCGCTTTCTACGGTCCGGCTGGTTTTGATATTGGCCAAGTATTTGCAAATTTGCTTTTCCAAGTAATTGCTAATCCTACTAACCGCGAACCCTTTATCCGCCATATTGAAATCGTTTGGGAAGTCTTTAGGGATGAATTTACTCATTTATGGAGTACGGAAAATAAAGAGGTTTTGGTTAAAACGGATAAATTCTTGAATTATACTTTAGCAAAATTTTTCGAGGATTCTCTTGGATTTGCAGGCTGCGAATTAATTAGAAGAACGATTGGACTCGCACATGTTGCTGATTTGAATAGTATTGAAGATGTCCATACAAGATTAGCTGCGAAAAGGAAAACATTAGACCTTGGTAAGATCTTAATTAAGCAACGTAAAGAACTCATAAATTGTGCTGTATTCATTTCAAAAGTTAAAGAAGTTATTAAAAATGAAAAGAATGATTAACATATATTTTGCTGGTATAGGTAAAACACTTCCAAAACAATTTGGAAGTGTTTTACACGATTGGATGAAGCTTTTTAATGGGCAACTTTATATTAAAAATTGTCCCTTTTCCCTCTTCACTTTTAACAAAAATAGTTCCTTTATGTTCGTCGATGATTCTGTAGCTTACCATTAATCCAAGCCCAGTTCCTCGGTCTTTTGTTGTGTAAAACGGTTCACCTAGCTTTTTTATTTTTTCCTTTGAAATTCCACAGCCCTCATCTTTGATGATAATCTGAATTTGCTGGTTTCTCATTTTTTTTGTAGTAATGGTAATATTCCCGCCATTAGGCATGACCTCGATTGCATTCTTTATTAAATTAATAAAAACCTTTTTCAATTGATTTGGTTCACAAAATACAAGTGGTAGGCTCTCATCATAATTTGTTACAAATTGAACGTTGTACAATACTGCCTGCGCAGACAGCAGGTCAACCGTCTCCTTCATAATTTTGTTTATATCTTTTTCCTGAAATCTAACTGCCTGTGGCTTGGCGAGAATTAAAAACTCATTAATAATTGAATCAATTCGTTGTAATTCAGTTGTGATTACTTGATAATACAGTGAATGCTCCTTTGTAATACTGCTTTCAAGTAATTGAATGAAACCTTTCAATGCCGTCATAGGATTACGTATTTCGTGGGCAATTCCTGCAGCAAGTTCCCCTATCACATTTAATGTATCCGACTTCCGAAGCTGTTCTTGCATCACTACTTTATCGGTAACATCCTTAAATACTGTTAAATTCACACCATCGACAATATCCAATTGGGATGTGTAATCAAAATAGATCTTGTTACCATCTTCGGTTTCAAAAGTGATAGTCGATGCTTTTTGTCCTTCATTTAAAAGCTGATCAATATGCTTCAAAATTTCTTGCTTTTTCCCCTCTAGCGGGGTAGATAGATCATATACTCGTTGGCCAATTAATTTATTCTTTGGCAGACCAATCATTCGTTCAGCAGCAATATTTACATCGACAAATCGATGTTCATTATCCCAAAGAATTAGTCCGTCAATAGAATCTTCAAATATCCGTCTATATTTTTGTTCGCTTTCATGCGCTTCAGTTTCTTTTGTGTGTACTCCATTTATTTCATGAGGAAAAATTTCTTTTTCATTGAACTGATTCTCCAACTCACAGCACCCCGCGAACTACATTAATCAAGTAATAATTTTAAGTCATATATTCTACATAATACGCTAAAATTCCTTTTCTGCCCATATGCTATTTTTTATTTTTACAATAATACGTGAATAGTTAAAAATACAAAAACGCAAAGCACAAAAGTAGTGCATTGCGTTTTTGTATTTGTTAAAGCATTGGGTTTTCGTGTTTAGCTTTTAGACGCTGCCATCTTTTTTCTACTTCGGTTTCAAACTCTTCTAAAATAGGTTTGTTTTCATCTTTTAGAAGGTGTTTTGTTTTACCCATATATTTTAACCAATCCGAAAGTGGAATCCGTTTGTTCTTTTCTTCTGGATTATACGTAATCGTTGTAACACCTTGCTCCACTTCATAAAGTGGGAAGAAACAGGAGTCGACTGCAGCTTCGACAATTTTCGTTCCAAAACGATCATTCGATTTCCAGTTAAGTGGACAAGTGATAAGAATTTTCCCGTAAACAGTGCCTACATTTTGTGCATACCACTGTGCCTTCGCACCTTTTTTAACTAAATCCTGCGGGAAGGCCTCAGATCCAGTGAACACATATGGCATATTTGTTGCGGCCATAATTTGTGCTGTATCTTTATGATGGAATGCTTTTCCGCGCTGGGCTTTACCCACGCCTGATGTGCTTGTCATGTGCCCCATTGGCGTAGAATAGGACATTTGTGAGCCAGTATTCATATAGCCCTCATTATCATATTCAAGCATAATTAATTTATGTCCACGAAGTGCGGTGCCAATAGCAGAACCCATACCAATGTCCATACCGCCATCGCCTGTGATCATCACGAAAGTCGCATCATCTGAAACATTGATTTCTCCGCGGCTTTTTAATTCCATAAATGCTTCGAGTGTACCTGATAATGTTGCGGCACCGTTTTGGAACAGGTTATGCATCATTGTTTGCTTATGTGATGTGCTTGGATAGCCCGTAGTGGTTACATAGGCACAACCAGTTTGGAAAAGTGTAACAATATCTCCTTCAATTCCTTTAAAGAACAGCTCTAAACCGGCAAATATTCCACACCCTGGGCATGCCCCGTGTCCAGAAGCAATCCGTTTTGGTTTTCCTGTAAGCGCGCGAAGCGGTGGAATTTTCACTTTTAATTTATTGTTTGCTTCATCCATCTTTACTTCAATCAAACCGGAGTTAAACACATCTCCGTGTTGTGGTAAGATGACAGGCTTTAGGATTTTATCCGGATTACCAGGAACATGGCCATAGTAATCAAACGGTTTTTCGGCAAAGCCTTTATCCATTGCATCTATTGCCATTTCAAAGAATGCATGGGCATCACTTGCATAGAAATCCTTACCGCCAAGACCAAATACACGGCTTAACACGATTGTCTTGTTGTTTTTGTCATCCTGAAGCGCAGATTTCACTTCATGTGTTAAGTTCGGGCCGTTTGCGCCGTAGGAATCCGCACGTTCACCAACCAATAATGTTTTTACATTTTTGAGTGCTTCACGGATTTCCTTTGCAGGGAATGGACGAATAATATTAGGGCTGATTACACCCGCTTTAATCCCCTTTTCACGCAATTGATCGACAACATCCTTAGCGGATTCTGCCGCAGAATTTAATAAGAATAGGGCAACATCTGCATCCTCCATCTTATATAAATCCAGTGTTGGATACTCCCTGCCAGAAAGTTTTGCATATTCAGCAGCCACCTCTTTAAATACCTCACCGGCATTATAAATCGCTTCAGATTGTTGAAAGTGATTGTTGATGAAATCATCACCGCTCATATGTGCACCAATCGTTACAGGTTTGGATAAATCCCTAACAAAGTTATAATCAGTAGGGCATTCTCCCACAAATTGCTGAACCACTTTGCGGTCTTTAAAGTATTCAACTCTGCGTTTTTGATGCGAAGTAAAGAACCCATCATAAGCAACAATTACTGGTAACCGCACTTTTGAGTGTTCGGCTATTTTTAACGCCATAATGTTCATATCATAAACAGCTTGCGGTGTTTTGGCCGTTAAAATAACCCAGCCCGTATTCAACGCATAATAAAGGTCGGAGTGATCGCCGCGAATATCAAGCGGACCACTGACCGCACGTGTTACTAAATTCATTACCATCGGAAAACGAGTTCCTGATTGTACAGGCATCTGCTCAAGCATATATAAAAATCCATTGGCACTTGTAGCATTAAACACCCGTGCACCCGTCGCAGCTGCACCATAGCAAATACCTGCTGACCCGTGCTCTCCATCTGCAGGAATTAGCTTAATATCATGTTCACCGCGAGTTTTCATTTGATCTAAAAATTGTGCTACTTCGGTTGAAGGCGTAATTGGGAAATAGCCCATGATATGATAGTTTATTTGAGCGGCAGCCGTTGCAGCCATCTCATTTCCTGATTCAAAGGTAGAAATTTGTTCTGCTTTATCTTGGGTAGTTAGTTTATCTTCTAATATAGCCATTATTGGATCCCTCCTACAATATAAGGAAAGTTTTGCTTCACGCGGTTGTCATCGGCATAACCCAACATTTCCCGAAGATCTCCTAGTGCATCAGTTGGACATGCTTCAACACATTTTAAGCAGCCCTTACAATATTGATAGTCAATTCCTTTAAGGAACATTTGCTTTCTGCCGCGCTTGTCTTCTCCCTCTTCCCAAACAAAACAAAAATCTGGACAAACATTATCACATGCTGCACAGTGAATACATTTTTCTTGTTGGAACTCTGGTAGGAATCCTTGGCGTGAACCACTTAAATCTTTAAAAACACTATTTGCTTGTGAAACCATAACGCCGCCGATTTCCTGGGTCATATAACCAAGCTGTGGAAGGGATCGTGTGAACGCCTTCCCTTCAGCGTCTTCCGGCACCTCATAGACCTTAAATTGAACTTCATTGTAACCGCGATCAAATGTACGAATATTTGGCTCAACAAGGTGCGGATATTTTTTTGTAAACGTTTTCCGAATCACATCTCTCATCGATTCCGGATCAAGAAAGTCACAAATCCGATATAAGGCCCCAAGCATTGCGGTATTAACTTTTGTCTTTTCCTCAACAGCAATCGTTAGGGCATCGACAATGGCAAGCGTACCGTACTCTAACTGTAGATCATTTTTAACATCATCAAAATTTCTTGAAGTATTTACAAGTACGATTCCATCAGCATCCAGGCCACTGACAACATTAATGGTTCTATATAAAGCTTCATGAAAAACACCAACAATATGTGGCTGTTCGATTGGACTGTGATCTCTTATTTCCACGTCCGGATCACAGAAACGAATGAAGCTCTTAACTGGAGAGCCCTTCTTTTCTGAGCCATATGAAGAGAAATTTGAACCTTTTAAGCCAAGGCTTAAAACACCGGCTTCCGCTAACATTTTCCCAGCTAAATTTGCACCTAGTCCGCCAATTGATTCCAATCGGATTTCAAAAAAACCCAGTTCATTTTTCTTTGGTAAAATAGACATAATGTCCCTCCCCTATTTCTTTCAAAAAAAAGACAAAAAAATTTAACTTCCCCAAATTTATTGTAGGACATCAGATATTTTTTAGCTGTGACAAAAGTTAAACATCTAGCAATTTTTTTTATAACACATTATCTTTCTACGAAAAAACCTTTAATTTAACTGGCTTTAATAGAAAACTCAATTATATAACAGCATTCTTTTTGTTATACAACAGATACTTTGCCACCCATTGCCTCTAAAAGTCATTTTATGTTGTTAACTTGGATTCCCCGTTTGCCGACTATCATTTTGGTCAAAAATAGGCTATAATAATGTGTTATTTTATTATCAAAAAGGAGCTTTTTAATGAATGTTATTTGTTCTACTCTAAATGCAAAGTTCATCCACACGAACCTCGCGATCCGTTATTTAAAGTCTTATGCCGCTCCGGAATTTAACATCCAATTGAAAGAATATACTATCAAAGATCCAGTCATGAATATTGTCTCAGATCTTTATCAAGCGAAACCGGCAGTTATCGGATTTAGTTGTTATATCTGGAACATCGAAGAAACCCTCAAAGTAGTCAATATGCTTAAAAAAATTGACCCTGCCCTAATCATAGTCTTAGGCGGCCCTGAAGTAACCTATGATACAGCTGAATGGATGGAAAATTACCCAGAAGTTGATTTTATTGTCATGGGCGAAGGGGAACAAACCTTTAAGCAGCTGCTCGGGGAAATCATGACAACGAAAAACTATCAAAATGTCAACGGGATAACCTATCGTGAAAATATGCAAGTAAAGAATACCCTACAAATGAATAAGCTTGACCTAAAAGACCTTCCGTCTCCATACCGCTTTCCGGAAGATGTTGCCGAATTAGGAAAACGTGTCACCTATATTGAAACGAGCAGGGGTTGCCCTTTTAGCTGCCAATTTTGCCTATCTTCCATTGAGGTCGGGGTAAGATACTTTGACCGTGAAAAAATAAAAGAGGATATTCGTTATTTAATGGCCAATGGAGCTAAAACCATTAAATTTGTTGACCGAACTTTTAATATCAGCCGAAGCTATGCCATGGAAATGTTCCGTTTTCTTATTGATGAACATCTTCCTGGAACGGTGTTTCAATTTGAAATAACCGCTGATATTATGCGACCGGAGGTTATTGAATTTTTAAACCAAGAGGCACCAAAGGGCCTTTTTCGCTTTGAAATTGGTGTTCAGTCGACCAACGACTTTACCAACGAGCTCGTCATGCGTAAACAAAATTTCACGAAGTTAACGAGAACTGTCACAATGGTAAAAGAAGGCGGCAAAATTGACCAACATCTGGATTTGATTGCGGGGCTGCCCGAGGAGGACTATTCATCATTCCGGAAAACATTTAACGATGTATTTGAAATGAGGCCTGAAGAATTGCAGTTAGGCTTTTTAAAAATGCTGCGTGGAACAGGAGTTCGTCTGCGCGCTGAAGAACATCAATATGTCTATATGGATCATTCTCCGTATGAAATCTTGAGCAACAATGTTCTTTCATTTGATGATATTGTAAGAATTAAACAAGTGGAGGATGTACTAGAAAAATATTGGAATGACCATCGCATGGATCATACGGTGGAATACTTAGTGACAAGGGTTTTCCGATCACCATTTGATTTCTTTCAGGAGTTTGGTTCCTATTGGGACAAACAGGGATGGTCAAGAATTGGCCATCAGCTTGAAGACTTGTACCGCCGCTTATTCACCTTTCTTGAGCAGCAATCACAAGATAATCTCGATGTAATTTCCGGGCTTATGAAGTATGATTATTTAAGAGTTCATAAATATAAACCAAGAAAGCCATGGTGGGAAGCAAGTTCTGATAAGAATGAACGAAGTTTATCGTATAGACAAATTGTTGAAAATCCTGCCCGTTTAGGCCCGGAATTCCTCGAGCTCAAACTGGATGAAAAAGAATTGTTTAAGCATACCATACTAGAGGATCTGTCCTTTGATTTAGGGAAGTATCTAACAACAGGTGAGCTTGAAAAACATCCTGCCAATTTATTAGTTTACTTTGACCCGACGAATAACAGAACGCTTCTTTTCCCCTATAAAGGAATGAAATAAGCCGGATTTCCGGCTTATTTTTCTTTTTTTCCTTTTGATTTTAACCGCTTCCTTGCTTCAAAAAGCTTTACCCCATTTACATCTCCAATTTCAACGCTCAATTCCTCAATCGGTATCCGTGGTGGAGTTTTACGCCTGCTGCCCATTACCTTCTACCTTTTCTTCCTTGTTTCGAATTACGATTAGCGAATCTAACGGCATTGTTATTATCTGTAAACTCGGCAGAAAATTCACTTTCCTGAACATTTTTGTGAGGGGTCTTCGTATATTTTTCCACTGCATCAAATTCAGCTTTTCGTTTCGCCAATGTAAAATTCCTCCTAAAAAGTTATCTTACGTACCCCCTTAGTTTTGAACAAATTAGTTGTAATCATTCTTACCTAATTTTTCATAAATAAAAATTCCCTTCAGGCGGAAAATAATGAAAAAAAGGAGTGAGCAAACATGATGAAATCTAAAAATAATCAGAACTCAAAACAACTAGGGATAGATGAAACCATGCCACATCAAATAAATGCACCAAGCTTTGAAGGGACCGGTATTCAAATGGAGAAGCCCTTTGTCAACAAGCATGGGGTGACGATCGGAGACAGTATGTATGCATCCGAAAATTCCCCTTTGGAAAACTGGTCAAAAGATACTGACCCTTCGATTATGGCAGGAGATGATTGGGTTCATCCCACAAATGATATCGGCTGGAACACTACGGAAAATCGTGAATTGCTTGAAAGTAAAAGAAAACCCCAAGCCTCCCCCTTTATGCACCCTACAAAGGATGTTGGGAAAGGAACAGATTAATAAGAAAAGCCGAAGCCGCTTGGAGCTCAAAGGACAGGCTCAACTTCCAGTTTGGCAAAACATTACCACTTATGAAAAGGGAGTAGAAAATGAATACTACACTTACAGAGGACAGAGTAGCCTCTGTAAGAGAAAAGGAGTTGAAACAACATGGCAAATAGCAGCAACAAATTATTAGTACCTGGGATTGAGCAGTATTTAGATCAAGTAAAATACGAAATTGCACAAGAATTCGGCGTAAATTTAGGCTCAGATACAGTTTCAAGAGCAAACGGCTCCGTAGGCGGCGAAATTACAAAAAGACTTGTACAACAAGCACAAGCCCAAATGTCTGGTCAGTTTACCAACCAATAAATGAATAACAATGGAAAAAAGTCCGGTTAATAGCCGGACTTTTACTTTTTATGATCTTTCTGATGAGGACTGTTAGAAACACTATGTTGCTGGTTTCCCCTATTTTGTGGCTGGGGCTTTTCCCTCTGTTGTTCTGGCTTCTTAGATTGTTCTTGCCTTTTGGATTGTCCTTGATCTTGTTTCCATCGCTCTTCATCTTGTTTTTTCAATTGACCCGGTGGTATAGGTTTTCCTTCGGAATGTAACGTTTTATCTTTAGGGGTTTCCCTTGTTACTCCCAAGTCTTGAACAGCGTTTGCTTCTGTCTGTTTCTTCAATTGTCCTGGAGGAGTTATTTTTTCCCGCTCTGAAGTCTGGGCTTTTTGTTCTTGCCCTTTCTCTTTTACAATTGATTTGGGTCTCTTCTTTTGTGATGATGATTGACTCATTTTTTCTTGGTAAGTTCCTGTTGAGATCCCAAGTTCTTGTGCTTTTTCCCGTTCTTTTTGAGAACCTGTAAGCACTTTTACATCTAATTGCTGATTGTTCACGGTTTCTTTAATCTTACTCATATTCTTTTTAAATGCCTTTTCTGCTTTTTCCTTTGGTTGTTCTGCTCTCACAGTAGAAATGATGACAGGTTCATTATTTCTTATAAAACCGGCATTTTTCATTTTAACTAAAATCGACTTTGCTAATTGGGAAACGTCCTTTTTCTTCCAATCAGGCAAATCTGAAATAATCCTTTTTCCATCCTCATTGAAACCAGTTAACTCTACAACCTGCATCTTTTTATTTACACCAATCTCGATACTAGGATTCGCATCAATGGACATATAAGCATATGCGGTATTATTTTGAAAACTTGGGATTAATGAGCCAACTCCTATCAATAAAACAGCCATCACAATCCACACCGCTTTTAGTTTAAAAGCATTCCTTAATGAAAAAGAGGTTTTAGTGGAATTACCACTTTCCATTGGAAAAAAGTAAATTTCTTCTCCAATCGTATATGGATAGTCTTGTTTCTTTGTGCGGCAAAACTCACCCTCGGGGGTTAGAAGCGTCAAAAACGCATCATCCACTTCCATTACAATTCCCTTTTTCATGTATCTAACACCCCCTTTATATAATCCTTCATATACAGATAATCATTAGATAAAATAAGTGCAATCGCAATAATGTATTTCCGGTTCCGTTCAATTGTCTTTCTGCTGACATTCACCATTTTTTCTAATTGTTTTATGGGGAGACGTTTTTTTTCAAATAATAATTCCTTCAACTCTTGATTGTCGACTAATATTTTTGCTGTCAAAATCGCACTTTTCCGCGCATCGGCATGTTTAGGAGAATTTTCAACTAAGTCGTTAAAACTTAAATCAAAAGTTGTTAATAATCTCTGAAAGTGAAGAATCTCCTCTTTTCTTAATTGTTCATCATTCTTTTTTTGATAATCATCAAGAGAAAGTTCATTTACAATGATCGAACCCGCTGAATCTTCCTCATTAATGGCATTGGTTATATCAATACTAATATGTTGATTTTTAGTTTGTTTACGAATATAGTCAATAACTCTTCTTTTAATGATTACTTCCGAAAAACTTAACAGGGAGCTTCCACGCTCAGTTGAATACTTTTCAATAGCTTCATTAAACGCGATTAGACCAATGCTAAATTCATCATCGGATTCATATATATAACGCCTGCATACAGAAGAAACTGTTTTGGCAATAAAAGGCTTATAGGCATCAATCAACTCATCAAGCAAGTCACGGTCACCTTGTTGAATTAATAAGACCGTTTCTTCTAGCGTTCTTTTTTTTCTTTTGGTCATAAACAATAAACTTAGCATTTGCTCACCTCTATTCGACCAATTATAACATATTTCGCTATTTTGGACTTTAAGAGGGAATAGTATTTTCTTTACATAATTACGGTTCTTCATAAATGGTTTATGGGGGTTATGGCAAAAGTTTTTTCCAATAAAAAAACCCCAAACCAGTGATCCTGATTTGAGGCATTAGATGGATTATTTATTCTAACGCTTTTTTTGACAAGATAAATTTAATCATAAACCCTATTAACAGACCAGGAATCAAAAACAGCATGGGTAAAAAAACTGGACCTGGGTGTATATGAAAAATCGTCACCTTAGGCGAAATCATTAAACCAACCGTAACAAAATATGCACAAAAGACAAAAGGCAAAAAGGAATATTTTTCATCTGCCGGCATCGCCTGCCGATACCCATCCCACATCGAAAACATATAAACACATGGATAAAACATAAGCCATTGGTAATTTATGACCGCCTCAGCCATTTCAATTTCACCCAAGAAACTATACATGATCGCCTGGTTAAAGCGACTTTTACCATTCATAACAAATTCTAAGCCAACAAATAAAAGACCTTTAATATAATGACCTGTTAATAATTGACTGAAACCGGGAAAAGCAATATTCCATAAAACAGCTTCCAATTTGCTTAATTTTTTCATTGTACAATCCCGCTTCTATTTGGCAATTTTTAGAATAAAAAACTTCTCAGTTTTAGTTTTCCCATCCTTGTGCCAAAATAACTAGCAAGGAAAATTTTTCCACCCTATCCTTGGACTTTCTATTCGTGTTGATCCATTGGATTATATAATTTTATGTTAGGATTCTTTTCTTGGAACCATCGAAGGGCAAAGTCATTTTCAAATAAAAATACATAATTGTCAAAACGGTCCTTTACCAACAGGCTCCGTGGACTCGATAGATTTTCATCCACGGTTTCGTCTTCTACCCATCGGGCAATTTTCGAACCCAATCGTTCCATTAAAACCTCAGCATTATATTCATTTCTCATTCGATGCTCAAATACTTCAAATTGTAGCTGCCCTACAGCACCTAATAAATACTCATCGATACTGACCCTTTTAAAAAGCTGAATCGCTCCTTCTTGGACAAGCTGCTCAATCCCTTTATAAAAGGATTTTTGCTTCATAACGTTTTTAGCAGAAACCTTCACATATAATTCTGGAGTAAACTGCGGCAATCTTTCATATTGGAAATGATCCTTCCCAGTGGTCAACGTATCGCCAATTTGGTAAGTGCCCGTGTCATATAAGCCGATAATATCACCACTGACAGCTTCCTCAACTGTGTTTCTTTCTTCAGCCATAAAGGAAGTTGATTGAGATAGCTTTAATTGTTTTCCTAACCGTGGAATATTAACAGTCATCCCGCGTTCAAATTTCCCCGAACAAACCCGTATAAAGGCAATCCGGTCACGGTGGGCAGGATTCATATTAGCCTGAATTTTAAAGACAAAACCCGAAAATTGTTCACCTAAAGGATCAATTTCTCCAATCGAGGAGTTCCGCGCCTTTGGCGGTGGTGCAAATTTTAAATAAGACTCAAGAAATGTCTGAACACCAAAATTGGTTAACGCACTTCCAAAGAAAACAGGTATTAAATTGCCTTCAGCCACTTTCTCAGTTGAAAACTCATTACCAGCCTCATTTAACAGCATAATTTCATCAAGAGTTTGATCATAAAGTCCTGATAATTTCAATGGGTGATCACCTGAAATTTCACCCTTGTCATTTAACGGGATAAACCGCTCATTTTCACTGACTCGAAACTGTTCTACTCGATTATTAAAACGGTCATAAATGCCGAGGAATTCTTTTCCCATTCCAATCGGCCAGTTCATTGGATACGATTCGATTCCAAGTACTTCTTCCAATTCAGCTAGGAGCTCAAGCGGTGATTTCCCTTGGCGGTCGAGTTTATTAATAAACGTAAAAATGGGGATTCCGCGCATTCGGCATACCTTAAATAACTTTAGGGTTTGTTCCTCTATCCCTTTTGCTGAATCAATAATCATTACTGCACTATCAACAGCCATCAATGTTCTATACGTATCCTCACTGAAATCCTGGTGTCCAGGCGTATCTAAAATATTGACGCGAAAACCGTCATAGTCAAATTGCATCACACTGGAAGTGACAGAAATTCCACGCTGCTTTTCAATTTCCATCCAATCACTTGTAGCAAATTTTCCTGTCTTTTTCGCCTTTACAGTACCGGCATCGCGAATAGCACCGCCGAATAATAATAATTTCTCTGTTAGTGTCGTTTTACCGGCATCCGGGTGGGAAATAATCGCAAATGTCCGGCGCGATAATACGTCTTCTCTAAAATTTTTACCCATCATGTCTTCCTCTCTTTTGCCAATGAAAAATTTTTAATCATAACTTTAATCTTATCAGAGCAAATGATATCTTTGCAATATTTCAATTGATTGACCCTGATTTTTTCTTTTATCGCTTATGGTACAATACTATAATAGATAGTATGCGGATATATATTAGGAGGAAATATGGAAGTTAATAAAATTGACCCACAGACCTTAACATTGTTGCATAAAGCATTTGAAATTGTTCTTGAACAAAATAATGTCTCTTTTCATAAAATCGGCATTACTGAAGAAGGTGAGCAGCTCTTATTTTTGTATGAAGGGAAGGATGGAAAAGTTCATGTTTTTAAATGGAGTAAAGCATCTTCCTTTGGTGTTAGTATTGGTGTGCTTGCTCAAAGTGTCCTGATGCCCATTATTCCCCATCTTCGTTTACTGTCTTAGCGCTAGACAATTCTCGAAGTCGAAATTTATACTTTTTTATCTTTTAAAAAAACACACATTTTGTGTGTTTTTTTCTTCCACTGATTCCCACATCCATTTTTCTGGAAGTTACTTTATAATATTAGTAGATGACCCTGTTTAAGGAGATGATGTAGGATGAATAAAAGTAAAAAAGTAGTTTCCAAGTTTATCCCATTATTCGCTGCGATTATTTTTGTATTTTTAGGTACCGTTTGGTATGTCCAAACTTCAAATAACGAGGTCACCATTCCCTTCTCTTCAGTCGAAAAAACAATTCAGGCTCAAAATGGAAAACCAGTAACTTTGACTGAACGTGCGGATGGCAGCCTAAACATGAAAGCTGGAAACAAAGAATATATTTCTCATGTCCCGCCAAACAGTCAAATGATTGATAAACTTGTTGAAAAATATAATATCGAATATTCATATACCACTAGCAGTAAATATGGCAAGTGGATTATGGGCGGTTTCGTTTTATTACTTGCGGGTGCAGCAATTACCCTGCAAAAGAAAAAGGGCGGATTTGGCCTTCATAACTCAATGAAAAACAGTGTTTCTAAGTCTCGCCCCCTTCCTCCTATCAGTTTGAAAGACGTAGGCGGACTTGGGGAAGAGATGAAAGAAGAAATCATGCAGACAATCTCTTCCATAAAGGAGCCGGATCGGGCCATTAAATTAGGCATAAAACCACCAAAAGGAATTTTGTTGTACGGACCTCCTGGTACAGGGAAAACTTTATTGGCTCAAGCCATCGCACGCGAGTTAAATGCAGCTTTTTTCACTGCCAGTGGATCCGCTTTTAACGAATTGTTTGTTGGTGTTGGTGCCAGCCGCGTCCGTTCCTTGTTCCAAACGGCCAGGAAACAAGGTCCTGCCGTAATCTTTATTGATGAAGTGGATGCTCTAGCGGGTAAACGAAAAGCACATGGCGGAGAGGAAGCAGAAAAAACCTTAACGGAACTTCTCGTTCAACTTGATGGCGGTCATTCCAATGATGGAATATTGTTTATTGCCGCTACAAATCGAAAAGACATGCTTGATGAGGCTTTCCTAAGACCGGGAAGGATCGACTTTTCCTTCCATGTACCATTACCAGATACTAAGGGTAGAAGAGAAATTATTGATATCCATACCACGGGCAAGTCTCTTGCCAATGATGTTTTTGCATCGTTGGATGACTTAGCTGAGAGTACATCTGGTTTTTCGGGTGCTGAACTTCAGTCCCTTTTTGAAACAGCTAGCAGACGTGCAGTTAGAAATGGGCAGGATATGGTCCATAAGCATGATCTTGACTATGCCCTTGACAGGACCATTCTAGGCAGCACCTCTCGTTCCTTACAGGAACATGAAACGAAACACAGAGTGGCAATCCATGAGGCAGGACATGCAATTGTCGCCTCATTAACGAAGCCTGGTTCGGTTCGGAAAGCTACGATCATCCCTCGAGGAGAGGCTCTCGGGTATGTAGCCCCCATTCCTAAAGAATTACATTTGTCAACGAGCTCTGACTTACTTGACCGGGTTGCCATGGTATTAGCCGGTGGTGTTGCTGAAAGAATGTTTTTGGGTGAACACAGCATCGGTGTAAGCGGCGACGTACAGCAGGCAAGACAAATCATTGAACAAATGGTGGATATAGGTATGCTTCAGGACGGTTTTACTTTGACATTTAACAAACAAGATAAAGAAGTAAAAATGCAGGAACTCTTTACGAAAGGCTTAGAAAAAGCAGAAACCTTAATTAAAGGCCATCAACATCAGTATCAGCAATTAGTTGATGTTTTATTAAAGAAAGAAACAATCGAGGGTTCAGAGGTCGAAGAAATTGTTTGGGAGAAGTTGAACAACACAGAAAACCTTGTATTGGCATAAAAAAGACTTTAAAGCTCCAGTACCTTTGGCACTGGAGCTAGTTTGATTACCATCTAAAGCAAGCGGCTCCAACAATAATCAACAGAATAAATAATACGACGATTAGAGCAAAACCGCCGCCAAAGCCGACTCCACCGTAGCCACAACCACCACCATAGCCGCAGCCTCCAAATCCACCATATCCGTACATTAAAATTCCTCCTTATTTATATTAATAGAATCCATAACCCCAAGAAGCTCCAATAATGATTAACAATATAAACAAAACGACTAGTAGGGCAAATCCGCCTCCGTAGCCACCTACTGCACCAGACATTTAACATTACCTCCTTTTCTAGAATTCCATATATCCTATTCACCTAGATAAAAATGTGCGATAGACACATATCTATATTCATTAGTTTTGAAAAAAAGAATAAGCCCATTCTTTTGCAGATGAGCTATTAATCATTTTTTCAGTTTTATTAACATTTTGGTTCGATAATAGGTAGCTCCCGATTAACTAATTTGGGGGATAGTGGCTGAATTGTACAAAAACAGCTCAAATCAACTATCGTACAGTTATCCGTTTTAATCAGCGAATACACATCATCACATAAATCCACCGGGCAACCATCCATATCTACTGGTATTAAGAGTGATAGCGTTGCACAGCAATGTTTTGAATCAATATTTTCTAACCGAAAAACCTGTGTAGTGAAAAAATCCCCATATCTTGTTACCCCAAAAGTTTCAAATGGACATTTCCCATTTGAAAGGATAAATGGGATTGTGTCAAAACCAATATCCTCACAGATGAAACGGAAGCCTTCAAAAGATAATTTTTGCTGTTCTTCAAGAAGTTGTTCCATTTCATGACATATACACTGTTCAACTTCACTTATTCCCATACCCTGCCTCCTCCCATTTGTTTTACAAACATCTCCTATTGTAAATTATTCTATTCTTACCATATGGTATAGGCTCCTCTCACACGATAAACAGGTATTTATCCGAAAGGGTAGATACCTAAAAAAACTGCCAGCATATGCTGACAGTTTTTTAGCCAAAAGGATATGTTTAGCCTCAGCTTCAATCAATAATTCCCATTCGTATTGCTTTGACAGCTACTTCCGTCCTATTTTGGGCATTAAGTCTCTTCATAATATTTGATATGTAATCTCTGACAGTAAATTCACTTAGATAAAGCTTTAATGCCGCTTCTGCAGTTGAAGCACCGTCCGCTAACAACTTAATAATTTCCGTTTCTCTTGGCGACAAAGTGATGGAATCTCTTTCTGGCAACTCAGGTTTTTTAAGATCTGCTTCGATAAACTTTGAAAGCAACTCTCCAGAACTTTGCCCAAATTTCATCAATGCAGGAAACAGGCTGGTATCCACAGTAAAATGCTGTCCAGGGCCTTGGTCTAAAACAACTCCCCCAATTATTTTTCCTTCCTCTGGAACATAAATTGGAACAATAATTAACGAGGTCAAATCAAATTTCTTCACATACTTTTCCGGAAGATCCTGTTCTGCGCAGGATATATAAATCGGCTGGAAGTTTTTCATTTCGTGACCCTGTGATTTTAATTTCACAAGGCTTTCATTTAGTACTGGGATGTTGGTAATCTTTTCAGCAATTGCCTGAATTTCTTCCGTTTTTAAATGATGACCAAATAAACCAACCCCGACGCTTTCCTTATTGGTAAACTTAAAAAGTGCACACCGTTCAAATGGAAGGAAATAACCAAAGCCAAAGCAAATATTCTCTACTGACTCCTTAAAGTTTTGCGAGCGGATGATCCACTCATTAAATAAGATAACCGCATCCTTCCAAATACTATAATTCTCATTTTTCGATTGAAACAGCATCACTTCGCTTATTTTTGAAAACAAATAATGGACCGAAGGATGTAGTTTCGAGGAATAAGCAATTCTCGATTTTAAAACCTTATGAGCAGCGTTCTCTAACAAATTCAGATGGAAGATTAATGCTTCTGGTTCCGGCTGCCTGTGAAATTGAGCATTCCATTCATCCTGAATCTCATTTAACATTTGATATATATCAACGGTTCCTTCATGAACTGAACGTAAAAATCTGACTAAAAACTCACTAATAAATTCAAAAACAGCAATTGATTTTTTCTTCGTATTTTTTAGTGATTGGAGCATTTGGCTCCATTCTTGTAAAAGATCTTCTTGATATTGACTTAACATGATAACAGCATCGTTTAAAAGATTATCCAAATGGTGGTTTAATGACTTTGACATCCTTAGCAAACACCCTTCCTTGTAAATCTAGGCTGTTATTCCCCTTGTATTATAACAGTTTATACCTATTACATAATTCCCCGAAACTATTCAAAATTCCTGCTTTTCTTCCATATTATTAAATATTTTGTCACCTCTTGCTCTACATCATATATTTCAAAGATTAACTTCCTACAAATGTAGGGATTTCCAAGAAAACTAATTTATCATAAAATTATGACGAATGGTGAAAGCATTTACATTTCATTGGAATGGTTTCACATTTTTATATTAAAAGGAGGAATGTGTATGAATTTAGCAGTAGAATCGGCAATTATTGGCGGGCAGACGGTTAAGAAGAAACTCATCATTGCATTGGTAGGGGGCTTTTTATTTTTAGGAGCACTATTAGGTACTTTTGGGATGACAGGTATGGCCGCAGCCATGCCATTAGTGGGCGGGTTTACTGTCAGCTTTGACGAAATGACCGGTACAGGATTTAAACTTTATGGCAGTCTTGCCGATAGTGCCATGAAACAAAACAACCCGGTTGCTGTTAATGAAATTGACAAAGCAACAATAACCAATTTGAAAATCTCAAAATCTATACCATTTTTAGGGATAAACGCTGTCATTACTGCCGAAAAGCCAGTTGAGATTACCGGTCTTCAACAAAAAGCAACGATGGTTAAAGGCGATGCTTCATTTAATGAGCTAACCATGGCAGAAAAATTTGTTGGCGATCGTGATCTTTCGAGCCCAGCAGTACTTGCTGGAGCAGCTGCAGAACATTTTACACAAACGGCCAATTCAATAACCATTAAGAATGGTGTACTTGATACTGTGTATCTTTTCCAAAAAACCGTAACTCTTGGTGGTATGAAGGTTTCATTTGAACCAGCTAAATAACTTGTGCATCAGGGAATTAACAGGTAAGGGTGATATGAATGAGCTCTAGGTATTCAAAACGTACTAAGTTTAAGAATTGGAGAGCAAGGCGCCCCTTTTGGGGGGCGACCTTGTCCATCCTATCAGGAATCATCATTTTAATGGTACCTGCACAGCTTTACGAAATTGCAGCTGCACCAGGTAGTATGATTGTTGTTGGCCTATTATTAGGAGGTCTGACCCTTCTAATGGGTGTCCTGGCATATGTCATGCCTAAGCTTTCAACCCTGTTTGGAATTGTAGGAATCTTTACCTCGGTTTTATCCATTATGGGGGCATTAGGCGGTTTCTTAATTGGGACAATTTTAGGAATTGTTGGTGGGGCAATGATGATTGCCTGGAAACCAACAATGGCTGTAACAGATTCCCAAGATGAATCAAATAAAAATCAAATAGCTGAAATAGAGGTTGCATCAAGCAAAGAAACATTACCCGAATAATCATGCGAAGCAGTTTATATGTTACAGAAAAACGGTGATAGAGTTGAAGCAGAGAAGAAAACTTTTCAGAATTGGACTCATATTAATTATTGCAATGAGTGGATTTTTAATCCCCACGAATCATAGTTCTGCAGTTGAATCTACAATAATAGGATTTATTATTGAAGCAGATCAATTAGAAGGTACCATTAAAGGTGCGGAATTAATAAATGGGGAAACAGCCGATCAACCAAGTCGACCCATGCTTGAACTAAAATTTGAAGATACAAATGTTAAAGGATTAAAGATTAAAAAGTTAATAAAGACCCCAAATGGTATCGTCACGAACATAATTAGTTCTGGTGATACAGTTCTTTTTAATAACTTGTCCTTATCTGTTACAAATCCGGGGGAAATCGTTACTTACACACCAGATAACGGAAATTTTGGTCTAAAAAATGTTAAACTCCTCGCACACCATGTGACAAGTGATCAATCCATTCTTCCAAAATTTAATGTAAGCTTTGTAGAGGGCGGAGATGTTGAATTAGAACCCATGAATGAAACCAATCTAAGTGCGGTAAAGTCAAAGATTGAATATATACTTAACGCACAGTCTCAAACCATAAAAACAAGCGATGCTGAATAAAAGCATCGCTTGTTTTTCATTAGTACATCAAAAGTTCAATAAAGTAAAAACCACAATCTTTTTATTTTGTAAAAGACTGTGGTTCTAGCTTTTGTTAAGGATTCTATTGTCAATCAATGCTGTTAATTCCCCTTAATAATAAATATGGTTACGGAGTTTTGATTAGTTCTTTGAAACCGTTCTTGCCGCGTTCTACTAGATTTAAATGGGTATTTCTGGCCTTCTTCACATATTCCTTTCGAACAGCAAGCCAAGCATTTCTACGACCACGGTTATTGGCAATGTTTGCTTCTGCATTTTTTTCGAAATTGTCTTCTAGTTGATCGACGATATGGAAGATAGATCGAATTGGTGTAAGCGCTAATTTCTCTAATTGACCTGTAACCTCTTTCAATTGGTTCTTTAATTCTGCTCGGTCATCTACATGGATCGTTTCATCTTTCTCAACTTCTTTACCTCTATTAATTTGATGCATCAGTTCAGTTGCCATATCTTTGTTTGTTCTTTTCGCTTGCTCATACAATGTCGCCAAGGATTTACGGTATTGTTTATTGAACTTGATGACCTCCCTTACCGCATTAACATAGGCATCTTCTCGGTTCTCCCGAAGCTGCTCAGCGCGTTCACGTGATTGCTCGTACTGATCCCAAAATGTGGTAACAAATGATCCTACAACGATCGATTCCTCTACTGTTGGAATGACTTTTTCATCCGTAGTAAGAACCGTTTCACTCTTTTTCTGTGCCATCGTCCTTCCTCCTCCTACTTTTTTTTACTTTCTCTATTGGATCCCTCTTTTGAAAAGAAGGCATATAGAGCTCAAGAACACTGGAATACATCTTGAAGAATTGGTCTAGGATGGATTGATAGGTTTCTAGTTGATTGGCATAGCCTTTTAAGTATGTAACCCCTGCTTTTGTAATGGAATATCTTCTTTTTGCTGGCCCGCTTCCTGCTGTATCCCATTCTGATGAAACAAGTTCATCCTTCTCCAACTGTCTTAACATCCGGTATAAGTTCCCTTGATCAAGGGTCTTAAATCCGAATGTCTCCAACCTTTGGCTAAGTTCATATCCATGAAGAGAAACTTTGCTAAGAAGCAATAAAATAAATGGCAGCACAAAATTTTTGGATGGATTGACTGATTGATTATCTTGGTTTACCATATCTTTATCACCTCACCTACATGTATTTTACACCTATAAGTCATATTATGTCAATGTGTAAAATAAATATATGTAAAAATAGAATTTAGATGTTTACAATTGGGTGGGCTTGGTTATAAACTTAATAAAATGAAAAGGTGGTGTAAAATGGAAAATACGAGAGTCAGCAAATTAGGTGTACCTTTTTTGCATTTAGGAAAAGGGGAACCACTCGTGCTCATCCACGGGTTAGGTGAAGTGAAAGAGGGATGGCAAAATCAATTCGAGTTAGCCGACCAATTTGAATTAATTATTCCTGATTTACGCGGTCATGGGGAATGTACAAAAACGGATGGTATTTCGATTCCAAACTTTGCCGAAGACTTAATTGAATTATTGAAGGAGTTAAAAATTGAAAACGCCCACATCCTAGGTCTGTCAATGGGCGGAGCCGTTGCCCAGGAAATCTACCGTCAAGCTCCACACCTCTGTCGTTCACTCATGTTAGTCAGTACATTCCACTTTTTCCCGAAGAAACTAAGAAGTTGGTTTTTTAAGAATCGTAAAGAAAAGTTTGAAGCCGTTACGACAGCAGGAATACAAGAGGAATTCCTTGGACGTATGGCATTGTATTCCTGGCGTAAGGAAACTACAGAAAAATTTCGTCACTTTTTCCGGCCAAAACATCAGATTTTTCTTGAATCCTTGAAAAATTGTCTTGAAGTCAATAACCGCGCCCTATTGCCAAAAATCAATGTCCCTACATTAATTATTGGGGGGCAGTATGACTCTGTTTTACCTGTATGGATTCAGGCATCCATGCATAAGTTGATACCACATTCGGAATTTATTATTATGCGGAATACCGGTCATCTTGCCAAATTGGAAGCAAAAGACCGGTTTAACCGCCTATTAAGAAGGTTCCTCAATCAACAAAAATCAGCAATATAATCTTTGAGTAACGGGAAGAATCAGGTCCCCACCCATCTTCCCGTTACTAATTTATTCTGGTTTCTCTAAGGTTATACAAGTTCTTTTTGCATATGAAGTGAACGTGACGATAACCATTTATCCCAAATTTCAGCGAACACACCTGTCAATGCCAGTGAAACATGTCCCCCTTCATAAACCTCATACGTCTTATCTTCACTTGAGACTAAATCCATAATTGGCAGGCTTTGCTTATCTAACACAAGAGTATCGCGTGAACAAGAGAAAACAAAAAGCGGACATGTAATATTCTTTAAATCTACCTTCCTGCCAGCAATCATCAATTCACCTTTTAAAAGTTTATTATCCTTATAAAGATCGTTAAACATCTGCTTGAAGGCAGCACCTGTAAAGGAAGCCGTGTCCTTCGTCCATTTGTCCATGCGACGCCATTTTTCTACATAGTCCTCGTCATGCGCACGCGTGATGAGATTGATTTTAGGGCTTCCGTAAACGGGTGATAGTACCCTAAACATCAAATAGAGAAATTCTGATGGAATGGTTTCATGGGCATCAGCAAATTGGTCAAAACTTAGTGACCCATTTTGAAGACCTGCAAGCCACTTGTCAGGAACAATCCCAATGCTGAAGTCAATTGGAACAGCAGCAAGAGTTAAATTTCTTATTGGTAATTTCGTAATAGATGCCAGGATGGCTGCTACTGTTCCACCCAAACAATATCCCGCAAGAGATATTTCCTTTGCACCTGAATGTCTTAGTGCTCGCTTAAGGGCATTCTCCATATAATCAATAATATATTTATCGAGTGTAATATCACTATCTTCAAGACCTGGTGAACCCCAATCCAACA
Source organism: Neobacillus sp. OS1-2 (assembly GCF_030915505.1). Lineage (GTDB taxonomy): Bacteria > Bacillota > Bacilli > Bacillales > Cytobacillaceae > Neobacillus. The sequence continues at coordinate 3,398,864 of NZ_CP133265.1, read as the reverse complement.
AGTAGACATCATAACCACGCTCTGTCAGACCCCCAACAACGCTGCTACCTTCGCCTACATCCAGAATGTATACCTTGTTCAAAAGAGAATAGACTAGAAAAATTGGCACATCATGTTTTTTTTCCTTCGCGGGATGATACCACAAAGTTGTTTTATTTTTCTTCCAAACACTCTGTCGTGGTGTAGGGACAATATCCGGTTTGGGCTCAGTCATTATTTTATAAAGGTTATTCCACCGTTTTGTTTCCTTCTCTATGTTTAACAGCGGAAAAAGGTTTGTTCCTAAGAGTTTAGTGCTCATTTTCATAGCTCCCTTCCATGTTATTTAGATGTGTTAGTACCGATGAGCACTAATTCTTTATCCTTTATTTTTTTTGATTCTTTCTTCTGCTGTTCCTTCTCTTTTTTTTCGATAAGGTTTTTCAAGGAAGCAAGTTCAGCTTTCACATTTTGGATTTCCGTCATTTCCTGGGATACTTTTTGAAATTCATTCTTCATTTGCATGACAATAGTTATGACTTCTTCGAACATTCTTACGTTTTCTTTTGAAATTGAACTAACACTATCTTGTAAATTCCAAAGTTGCTCCTCTAACAAATCCATTTTTTCCTCCGCCTGAATGGATAGTTTGGCGGCATTTGCAACATCTTTTTTAGTGGGTATATTCATTAGAGCTGCAACAAATTCTTGATTTTTCCTCAGCTTCTTCATGTATCGAGAATAGGTATTTAATCCTACACTTGCAGTCCGAACAAATTCTTTATTGTCGGTCAGATTGTATAATACATCGTTTAATTGTTTTTCCCACATTCCACTTAATTGCTTGAACCCAAACAATGGATCAAAATTTTGTTCATTAGACATGTTGCAGCACCCCTTGAATTATGATTTGGTTAGTTCTTCTGTTTTTTCTAAGTATTTATTTAATGGGAACATTAACGTTTTGATTTGTCGGGCAAAGAGATTAACAAAACCCTTCTGATTTTCGTAAATTAAGTTCCCGGCTTGCTTAACCGATTTAATATACTGTTCTCTGCCTTTTTTCCGGAGAGTAATATATTGGTTGATCACTTCGAGATACTTATCCATTGACAGATTTCCTGCTATCTTTTGACACGGTGCTGCAAGAATCGCCAATGTCTTTTCTTGAATTTGATCAATTTTCCCATTAATATCTTCATAAGACTTTAGCGGAAAAAAATGCTGCAGGCTGGTTGTAGACATTAGGAATTCCTCTCTAGCTGTCTTTTCCCAAGCAGAGAATTCTTGGTAAAATTGTGCAGCGATTTCAATAGCATTCCCTTGGTTACGCTGAACACTTTCAGCAAAAAGACTTGCCTTCTTCAAGAAAACTTCATCCCGAAAATCAGCGCGGCTTGCCCATTCATCTAACTCACCAAATGCCTTGCGCCATAGAATGTCAAGGCTGGAAAGCTGTTCATCGCTATCGTCCTTTTCTATAGTTTTCTCTTCCGTTGACTGGACCTTAACCACTGGGTCTTCTTCCTTACTTCCGTTTGATTCATTTACTGACTTTACTTCAGCTTCCGGCTGTGTCTCATGGAGTTCTTTAACCTTTTTTGATTCTTTTTCATTTTCTTTTTTTCCAGCCATCTTTCTCGCTCCTTTTAAAAGAAATTATGTGCGTGAATGTTGTGAAAGTTTGTCTATGATGAAGTATTGTAGAGAAGAATCGCATGCGTTAATGCTTTTTCTGGGGTGTGTTTATACTTGAGCTTTTTCCTGTTCTTGGCGTAACATTCTCCTTAATAACTTGCCGACAGATGACTTAGGAAGTTCATCTAGTATTTCAATTTCTTTCGGCACCTTGTAAGGCGCTAAATTTATCTTTGCAAAATCTATCAGTTTTTCCGGTGTTATATCTGTACCTGGTTTTAACTTAACAAAGGCTTTTACTGTTTCTCCTCTATATGTGTCTGGAACACCAATGACAATTGCCTCCTCCACCGCTTCATGCTGGTACAGCACCTCTTCAATTTCGCGTGGGTAAACATTGTAGCCGCTTGCAATAATAATATCCTTCTTGCGATCCAAAATGTAAAAATAGCCGTCTTCATCCATTTTTGCGATGTCCCCGGTAAATAGCCAGCCATCTTTTAACACCATTTCTGTATCCCCGGGACGCTTCCAATATCCTTTCATCACTTGTGGTCCGCGAAGGATTAACTCTCCAGCCTCACCTACTGGTACATCTATAATCCCTTCTGAAGTTTCTTCTACAATTCTTGCCTCGGTACCTGGGAGCGGAATACCAACGCTTCCTAATTTCCGCGGCAGGAATGGCGGTGTAGAGATAGCAGACGGAGCTGTTTCTGATAATCCGTAGCCGTCCGATAATCTTGCACCTACCCTTTTTTCAAATGATTTAACTTGTTCAATTGGGAGCGGAGCGCCGCCGCTGCTTAAGTAATAAATATCACCGATGTTACTATCTTCTAAATCTGGGTGACTATTCAAAGCAAAAATCATGGTCGGAACAGCCGTCATTTGAAACGGTTTCTCACGTTTAACTAGTTCTAACACTTCATTAACATCAAATCGAGGTAAAATGAGCTGATTACAGCCAATTCTTATGGCTGATAGTGCATTACAAGAAAGCCCATATACATGAAACATTGGCAGAACACTTACAATTTTGAAGTTTTCCGGTTTCTCATCGACGGCATTATAGGTGAAATCGCATACCTGAATAATGTTGGCCAGTAAATTATGATGTGTAAGCATCACCCCTTTAGATACCCCGGTTGTTCCGCCAGTATATTGAAGTAGGGCTACATCATCATGGATGTCAATGGGAATATCAGGCATCACATTATCATGTGTTAAAAAGTCTTCAAAATAAATATCTCCGTCTGCAAGCGGAAGTTTATTCTCTCCAAACCCAACGACAATGACTTTTTTCAAAGATGTCTTTGGCTGGACCTGCTTTACTCTAGGATAAAATGCTTCAAAAACAACCATGTATTCCGCATCAGAATCATTGAGGATATATTCAATTTCTCTCTCGATATACATGGGATTTACTTGAACGGCAATACCGCCTAACCGAAATGTAGCAAATAAGCTAAAAATGTAATGCGGGCAGTTCGGGAGCATGATAGCCAATCTCTCACCCTTTTTCAGCCCGACCCGATATAATGAAGCGGCAAACCATTCAGAAATCATTCTGGTTTCCTTATAGCTCCAAGACTTTCCGAAGAACGATAGCGCCGGATTATCATGATGAATATTTGCTGCCTGCCTTAATAGGTCAAATAATGAATCATATTCAATTGATACTTCCTTGCTAATTCTTGGATCGTAAAATTTCAGCCATGGCTTTTTCTGATAAACCATATTATTCCCCTCCTTATTTTCTCTACCAAATGAAACATGAAAGTGAAACTGAAACCTTTCACCCTATTAAACTTGGAAGAAGTTGAATCCACTTAAATTATTGTTTTAAAATAGATATTTGTAAATGTACTGTTTTCGACATATTTCATCAATTTCCATAATTTTAAGTTCGAGAAGGGGTGTTTTACGTCTAATTTCGGCACAAGGAGATTAAAATCGACAAGTACTCGTAATTGTTCACAAAACATTCGTTTTTTTTTGATCCTGTTGACGGTTATATAGTTATATCAAAAAAGGAAATTACTATAAATGAATTGCTTAAAGTAATAACCATTTTCAGTCAGTCCCAGCATGCATCCTGGGACTGATCTTCATACTTATACGCCCCTAAAAGCCTGACGATATATTTCTGCAAGCTCGCTAATAAATGGTTGTTTTGGATTTGCAATGGTATCCTGATCGTCAAATGCGTTTTTGGCAAGTAAGGCTACTTTGCTTTCAAACACCTCTTTATTAACACCATTTGCTTGAATACTCATCTTAATATCTAATTCCTCTGCAAGGCTGACAATTGCCTTGATTAAACTGTCAACCCCTTCTTCTGTTGTGCTCGCAGGGAGTCCAAGCATTTTGGCAATTTCCGCATAGCGTACATCCGCAATAAAGTGTTCGTATTTAGGATAAGTCATAAACTTATTCGGTTTTGCGGCATTATAACGAATTACGTGCGGCAAGAGGATAGCATTTGCGCGTCCATGCGGTATACTAAACTCAGCCCCGAGCACGTGGGCAAGACTATGATTAATACCTAAAAAGGCATTACCGAAAGCCATTCCTGCTATTGTCGATGCATTATGCATCTTTTCCCTTGCTAGTTCATCACTTCCATCACTGTATGCCCGCGGCAAATAATCAAAAACGAGCTGGATGGCCTTAAGTGCCAACCCGTCTGTATAATCATTGGCCAAAACTGATACATAAGACTCAATTGCATGGGTCAGAACATCCATCCCAGTGTCTGCAGTAACCTGTTTCGGAACTGTCATGACAAACTGTGGATCTACAATGGCAATATCAGGCGTCAGTTGGAAATCTACCAGTGGATATTTCTTATTGGTCTTTTTATCCGTAATAACGGTAACAGAAGTAACCTCTGAACCTGTCCCAGATGTGGTTGGGATTGCCACCAATTTTGCTTTACTGCGAAGAGCCGGAAATTTTACGACTCTCTTTGACGGATCAAAGAACTTTTGTGTTAAGCTATGGAAATCAGTCTCTGGATGTTCGTAGAAAAGCCACATCGCTTTTGCTGCATCCATAACAGAACCGCCACCAAGGGCGATGATGCAATCCGGCTGGAACCTTCTCATTCTTTCTGCACCATTCATAACCGTCTCAATACTAGGATCTGGTTCTACTTCTGAGAATGATTCGAACTGGATTTGTGCACCATTCTTATTCAAATAATAGAGAACTTTATCAACATAGCCATTTTTTATAGAGCTTCCACTGGTAACGATAAATGCTTTCGAAATACCTGGAATCTGTGCAAGCATTTGAATGGAATTTTGCTCAAAGAAAACTTGTGAAGGCACTTTAAACCATTGCGTCATTTTTCTTCTTTTCGCTACCTTTTTAATATTGATTAAATTCGCTGCTCCGACATTTTGCGACACAGAGTTACCTCCATAAGTTCCACATCCAATTGTCAAAGATGGCAACGATGTATTATAGATATCTCCGATTGCCCCATGGGTTGATGGTGTATTGACAATAATTCGTCCCGCTTTCATCTGCAGTGAGAATTGTTCGATTAGATTTTGGTCAGCTGTATGAAGTGCCGCAGAGTGCCCAAGACCGCCATATTCTAATGTTTCCGCAGCAATCTGCAAACCCTCAGCCGTACTGTTAACTTTATAACAGGCTAAAATCGGGCTTAACTTTTCACAAGATAGTGGATAGTTCGGGCCTACACCTTCTAATTCGGCAATTAGGATTTTGGTATTGACTGGAACATTTACCCCCGCCATTTTCGCAATCAAATAGGCAGGTAATCCAACAATCATTGGGTTAAGTGCAGCGTGTTTTGGATCAATGGCGATTTGCTCTACCAATTGACGCTCCTCATCATTTAGGAAATAGCAGTTATTAACAAGTAACTCCTGCCTTACCTCGTCATATATTTCTTTGTCAATAATAAGCGCCTGTTCTGAAGCACAAATCATCCCATTGTCAAACGTTTTTGATAGAATAAGATCATTGACAGCCCGTTTGATATTGGCTGTTTTTTCGATATAGCACGGTACATTCCCAGCCCCAACACCAAGTGCAGGCTTTCCAGAACTGTAGGCAGCTGTCACAAGGTTAGGTCCTCCTGTTGCAAGTATGAGCGAAACCAATGGATGTTTCATTAAGGTTTGGAATGCCTCATGGGAAGGAACTTCAATCCACTGGATGCAATTTTCCGGTGCCCCTGCTTTTATGGCTGCCTCCCTAAGCAGTTCAGCAGCAACCGTACAGCATTTTTGTGCATAACGCGGAAAGGCAAATATAATTGGATTTCTTGTTTTAAGTGAAATTAACGATTTAAATATAACGGTTGATGTCGGATTTGTAATGGGGATTATTCCGGCAATGACACCTACTGGCTCGGCCATTTCAACCATACCTTCATTTTCATTTTCACTTATAACTCCTACCGTTCTCATATCTCTAATGTTGTTATAGATACACTCGGTAGCAAACATATTTTTGAAAACCTTATCTTCATAGACCCCTCTTTTTGTTTCATCAATAGCCAGCTTTGCTAAGTATTTATGATTTTCGAGAGCTATTAGCGCCATCTGCTTAACAATTTCATCTACCATTTCTTGATTGAAGGAACGAAACTCCTCCAATGCCTTTGCAGCTTTATTGGCTAATGTATCAATCATTTCCGGAACTAAATGTTTTTCTTTGACCACTTTTTCTTTTACAGCCATTCAAAATCCCCTCCAGAATTTATAAACTTTTGCATTTTCAAAAGAATGAGGCTTCCTCAACCAGTGCGTGAGCTCTTCAGATTCACTCCCTTATTCCTATTCTGGCTAAAATATACCATGTTGCATGAATCGAATAATGTCGAACTTTGCGCCAAAATGAATGAATAGCCATTCATTTTTAAAAAGTTCACAAAATGTTCAAAATTTTACCACACCAGTCACCTGGCATATTTATATCGCACAAGTCTAAGTGCATTTAAGATAACCACCAATACACTAAATTCATGAATGAACATCCCTGCGGCAAGAAAAATATTCTTGGATAAAACTCCTGCTAATAAAATCACAACAGTTACAACAGCAAAAGACATATTTTGCTTCATATTACTGACAGTTGCTTTCGCTAATGTATATCCATGAACTAGCCTATCAAGCTTATCAGAGATAATGATCATATCCGCGGTTTCCATTGCCGCATCAGTTCCTGACCCACCCATGGCAATCCCAATATCGGCGATTGCAATGGCAGGTGCATCATTGATGCCATCACCGACCATAGCTGTCCTATAACCCTGCTGTTGAAGTTGTTTAATCTGCCTTACTTTATCTTCTGGGAGAAGTTCAGCAAAATATTGGTCCATTCCGAGCTGATTTGCGACTTTATTAGCTGTGTGCCGGTTATCTCCTGTAAGCATAACTATTTGTTTTACTCCGCATTGCTTTAACTTTTGAATCGTTTTAGCAGCCTCATCACGTATTTGATCGGCAATTGAAATAACGCCGATAATGGTATTGTTTAATGCAGTGAAAACCGCTGTATTTCCGTCCAACTCTTGCTGCTCTGCGTATACTTCCACCGTATCAGGAATAGGTATTTGATTTTCATTCATCCATTTTCTATTCCCAATTACCATCTTTTTATCTTTGATGGTTGCTTTTATACCGTGCCCTTTCATCACCTCAACATCATTAGGCTGATTTATAAGTTTTAATCCTCTGCCTACGGCTGCTTTTACAATGGTTCGTCCTAAATGATGTTCCGAAATAACCTCTGCCTCAGCCACCATCGTTAAAAATTCATCCTCATCCATTCCATAGGTTTGGATAGCTGTTACCTCCGGCTGCCCTTTTGTGAGTGTACCCGTCTTATCAAACACAACAACATCGATTTTTGCCAGTTTCTCCATTATTTCTCCGCCTTTTATCAGGACACCGTGCTTAGCACCATTCCCAATCCCCGCAACAAGCGATACGGGCGCAGAAATGACCAAGGCACCCGGACAGGCTATTACCAGGAAGGTCAGCGTTAATTCAATATCCTTCGTAAAAACAAAGACAATCAGGGATAGAATAATAATCGCTGGTGTATAAAGGTTGGAGAACTTTTCTAAAAACTTCTGAGTTTTCGCCTTTGACTCTTGGGCCTCTTCCACTAGCTCAATAATTCTGGAAAACGTCGTGTCCTCCCCGACTTTTTCAGCCAGCACTTCAATATATCCGCTATCAACGATCGTTCCACTAAATACATGATCATTTTTTTGTTTTCTGACAGGGACAGACTCCCCTGTAATCGCTGCTTCATTTAAGAATGCTTGACCCGAAGTTATTATTCCGTCAACAGCAATTTTTTCGCCAGAGGGAATGAGTAAAAGTTCTCCTTTAGTGACCTCTTCAGCGGGAACAATGATTGATTTCCCCTCTCTTTTCACTGTGGCTTTAAGAGGGGTCATTTCCATCAAAGATTTTAATGAATTCCGTGTTTTTTCGAGAGAATGTGCTTCAAGGTATGCCCCTAGTAAAAACAAAAAGGTAACAGCTGCAGATTCCACATATTCCCCAAGTATCATTGCCCCCACCACGGCAATCGTGACAAGTAACTCAATACTAAAGGCCTTCATCCTAGCGGATTGCCATGCCTTTTTTACGATAGGATAACCAGCTATTAAGGTAGCAAGGATGAGCATCGCATCTTGTAAGACATTTATTTTGATAAAGTGAAATAAAAAGGCAGCTGCTAGCAAGCTGCCTGAAATAAAGACGATGACTCCTCTCATATTTCGATTCATTTTTATCACCTCCCGTTTGTTTCGTTTGTACTCAACACTTGGTAGCCTAACTTTTCAATTACATCCTTTAAACTAGTTGATTCAATGATACTCTCATCAAAAACAACCTTAACTTTGCTAGAGTTAAATAGTACCTGTGCCCCTTCGACACCTTTCGTATTTAAAAGTGCTCGTTCAATCTTTTTAATACAGCTTGGGCAGGTAAGGTCCTCCAGGTGCAATTTAATAGTTTTCATTGTTCATTTCCCCTTTCTGTTATTTCCTCTTAATCTTATAGGGAATGAGAAACTTCAACCTTGACCGTTGTCAAATTTATAAAAAAAGGCGATAAACCTTTATTAAAAAGTTTATCGCCTTTTAAAACTATATCAACCTGTATTTCGTAAACCGGCGGAGATTCCGCTGATAGTGAGAAGCACTTCCGTGAGTAACTCTTCACTCGGCTCCTCCTGTTTTCGTAACTTTCTAATAAGATCAACTTGTAAAAAGTTTAACGGATCCACGTAGGGATTTCGTCTGTAGACAGATTCTTTGATATTAGGTGTGTGATCAAGCAATTCTTTATCACCGGTAATTTTAAGAAGAATTGCCTTTGTTTTTTCATACTCTTCGAGAATATCGGCAAAAGTTCTATCTGCAATTGATTGATCTTCTACAAGCAATAAATATTCTTTTGCCGTTGTAATGTCTGCTTTCATCAAAGCCATATGTAGATTATTAATGGTTGATTGAAAGAACGGCCACTTCCCATACATTTCCTGTAGAAGCTTAAGGTTTTGCTCACTTTTTGCCGCATAGTTGTCTAAACCTGTTCCGGCTGCATACCACGCAGGAAGCAGCTGACGGCTTTGTGTCCATGCAAATACCCACGGAATCGCCCTTAGGTCCTCAAATCTGCCTTTATTCTTACGACTCATCGGTCTTGAGCCGATATTTAGGTCACCGATTTCTTTTAAGGGTGTTCCTTGATTAAAGTAGGTAAGAAAATCAGGATCCCCAAATACAAGTGCTTGATATTTTGCTAAAGAATCACTTGAGATTTCCTCAATAGCTTCTTCCCAAACCTGTTCGCGAAATTGCCCCTGCTCCACTTCTTTTGAAACATGTGTGGCAGCTAGAATCAAGGTAGAGGTCGCTTGTTCCAAACTACGATAGGCAATATCCTCAAGAAGATATCTTGAAGAGAGCACTTCACCTTGTTCAGTAATTTTAACGCCATCGCCGATTGTTTCTGCCGGTTGTGAAAGAATACTTTTATTTAACGGACCACCGCCACGTCCTAATGATCCCCCGCGGCCATGGAAAAATTTAAGGCCAATCTGATACCTTTTTGCCATTTCATGTATTTCAATCTGTGCTTTATACAGCTTCCAGTTAGCTGTTAACGTTCCACCGTCTTTACTTCCATCAGAGTAACCAAGCATAATCTCCTGCTGGTCCCCCATAATTTGCAAATGATTGCGGTAAACAGGCATGTTGAAAAGTCTTTCCATGATGGCTGGTCCAGCAGATAAATCGTCGATTGTTTCTAGTAATGGAGCCACATGTAAATGACTTTCTAGTGTTCCGTCGGCATGAAGTCGGTAAATTCCGGCTTCTTTTGCTAAAACAAGAACCTCTAGTAAGTCACTTGAAGATTTCGTCATACTAACAAGATAAACAGAAATCGACCGCTTTCCAAATTCCTCGTGCGCCGCTTTAATCATTTGGAACACTTTAATCATTTCCTGTGTTTCAGCGGAATAATCTTCATTTAGTAGAAGGAGTGGTCGAGGGTCCATAAGAATTCCCTGCAATATTTTTACCTTTTCCTCTTCAGAAAGTGTTGCATAATTTTCGGCAATTTGTACTTTGCGCAGGATTTCCGTCATAGCTGCCTCATGCTCACCACTATGGTTCCGGATATCAAGTGTGGCTAAATGGAAGCCAAACAGCTGAACTTGACGAATCAGCTTTTGAATAATTTTTAATTCATGTGCTGTTGGATGATGTTGTTTTAAGCTATTGTCAATCATGAACAAATCGGCTAATAATTCATCAGCTGATTGATAACCCGTGTCGGATTTACCAACCTGCCGTATTCTTTCAATGATCATAGCGAAAACCCGTCGGTAAACTTCTGTTTTTATCGGCCATTTTTTCTCTTCTGTTAAAAATACTTCCTCTTTTTCCTCAAGAAAGGAAAGAAGCTCGTCACTAACCTTAACCCTTTTCGTAGAATGACTGTATCGTTTCATTAAGTCTATTAAAACATTTTTATATTTTTTTAAGACAAGCCTCCGCTGCCTTTCCAATGTCCCCCAAGTAACATCATGGGTAACATTTGGATTACCATCGCGGTCACCACCAATCCATGAGCCAAAACGAAGGAAATTGGGAACATCCCAAGAAGTGCTCGGATAGTTTTTTTCAAGACACTCTGCGACCTCCTGATGAATATCAGGCAGTACCTCAAATAATGTCTGATCGAAATAATACAACCCGTTCCTGACTTCATCCAGCACAGTCGGTTTATGTTCACGCAATTCATCCGTTTGCCAAAGAATCGCCACTTCATTAAAAAGGCTCTCTTCTAGCTTTTTTTGCTCTCTTGTCGACAGTAATGGATGATCAAGCTGGTTTAATAATGCCGCTATTCTTTGCTGAATTTCAAGAATAGAACGTTTTGTCGCCTCCGTAGGATGTGCAGTTATGACTAGTTCCAGCGACAATGTTTGTAATACATTTTGAATAACCTCATCTTGAATGTCATTTTCTTTCAGTTTAAGGATAGCACTCTCGATTGATGCAGGCTGAACGATCGTTTCGTCCTGGAGTTGATACTGTCTGCGCCTCCTAATTCGATGGTTCTGTTCTGCTGCATTGATCAAATGGAAGTACATCGAAAATGCCCGAATAACTTGTTTCCGCATTGGCGAGCTTAGGCTGGAAATCTCCTCTTTTAGGGCTGTGTAAATCTCTTGATCAAAGTGAGTCCTAAGTGTTTTGCACATAAGTCTTATTTTTTCTACTTTTTCAAAGAGTTCCTGACCATCATGGTTTACCAGGATTTCTCCTAGCATATTCCCAAGTAATTTTACATCGCGGCGTAATGGAAGACTGCTGTCATTTACTTTCGATTCTTCAATTGCCATATGGATCACCTTCCCCTTATTCAAAAGATTCGCTAAATTTTATATATAAATATAACATTTTTTTATGAAAATGTTCAATATTTAAATTTACTTTATCACTTTAGACTGAAAAAGAACATGTCAACTACCCCCACTGAGGTGAGCCTTTCAGTGGGGGCTTGAGTTAGAACTCTAGGTCTTCTCGTCTATCTCTAGACATTTTGACGCTCTAAAATTCATGCCACCTTACGGTAACACCCCAAGTGAGTTTTTGGTTGGTACTGGCAACGAACTATCGTTTTCCCACTTGCACCACCGTTTCGAGCAGTTTTTCCTTACGGAAAAAGTCACCGCTCAGATTACTCTGGCGTGTGCTACAAGCCCCGACAAGTCGAGTACACATGGATGGTTGACACACCCACTAAGCTATGCGCGAAGCAACAGCCTTACGTTTTTGCACTTCTAATAGAATTGGAGTTTTAATTTTGAGGTTTTCATCCAATTCTATAACTTCTGATTTTCGTAACGTATTCAATGCGCCATTTATGTCTGCATGGATACATTTGCCCAGTTTACTTTGATAAAGACCACGAGTGATTCGTTTGCCGCAAAAATGATAGTTTGTTTTATCATCTTTTGAACAAACAGGAATCTCATCTCTATCTTGAAAACTAGCTTTTGATGTATAACTTTCTTCTTGTTTGAGGAATCGAATACCTTCTTTCAAACATTTGTTTTCAATGGCAGAAATCAGCCTTTGAAAAGGGATTTGAACAAATTTCTGATTGTTCTTCTTTCCCATATCAACTTCTTGTTTCCAACCGGCGTTATAGCCAACAACAATGGTATCAATATTAAGTTCACCAACTTTTTTGAACAACAAACCGACGGTTTGTGAAATATATCCGTTGATTTGGCTTTCACGTTTGTTCCAAAGAGCTGCCATCTGATTTGTTACCACACGTTTCGAAAGACCATTTTCGATATTTTTTTGTTGTAAGTTACTTATTGTTTTGTTGAAGTATTGGTTAATAGACTTTAACTTTTTACCATCAATTAAGAACGTATCGCCCATATTTGTTGCACAACTTATCAATCTATCTACGCCCAAATCACAACTCAAAGCATTAACTGTAGTCGTTGGTTGCTTTTTCATTTGAGGTTTTTGCACTTCATAAGTGTAATGTACCTCAAAGAACCGACCTTTTTGTTTGGGCACAATTTCAATGTAGGATATTTTTTTGTTTAACAAATTCTTTGGCATACGTATTTTAATAGAACCAAATATTTTTCTGAATTCAACATTCATAGGAATAGACCAATACCCGTTATCATCAACTTTCGGAACTTGATAGATTTCTATGATTCGTTTTTCTGTTGACCCAGAATACTTTGGAAACTTTGGACGACCAGTGAATTTTTCAGGTGCTTTCTTCCACTGTTCTAACGCTTTAAAAAAGCTCTTCGCTTCCGCATACAACGTTCTACGAATAGCTTGAACCGAGTTTGATTGAACACCCCAATAGTTCACATCAGCTTGCATGGCAGCATCTACTTCTTTTACAGTTGCCATCTTGTTGGTGTTCAAATAGCCTTGTTTAATTGCATACAACCCAACATTTCGCAACGCCTTGGAGCTATGTGACATCCTCTGAAGCAGACGAAATTCTTTAGCCGTAAGGCTAGCTCCTCCAATATTTTGTTTTTGAGTGAAACGCTGGATGTTTTCACTTTTCTTTTGCTTACGCAATACTTTAACAGGTTTCTTTCTAGTCATGAGTTTCACCGCCTTTCCAACTTAATTATACTACAGTCGTAAACGGAAAAGCGAACATTCGCTCCTAAATTTTGAAAAATACAAAAAAGTTAAGCCTATCGGCTGACAGCAATTCATCTCCACCTGAATGGTTGGGCTTCGCCCGTAACACAAATCAGATGGAGTCTTCTTGCTGAAGAGGATAAAAAACCATCCTGCTCCAATATGAAGCAGGATTCCCTAGTTATTCTATCTTATCAATTACTACTACATACGTTTTTCGATCATCATCACCGTTTGATACAACAACTGATATAATCGTTTTAGGATCGTCCTCTAACTGGATTGTTTTACTGCTACTGCCTTCTATTAAAATCGTGGAACTGCTATAACTAGCAGTTGGTTTAATAGTAATCGTCTTTGTATCATTTGAAACTTTCACATGGTAGGTATACTCGCTAGAAGAAAATGAACTATCCCAAGTCCCATCAGAAACGGATAGGCTGGAAAGTGTTGCTTTGCTTGTCTTTTGAACTTCAGTGGATGTTTCAATCTGGGCGGCTGATTGGATTGAATTCGTTCTACTACTTTGTATTGGAATTGCACTATTAACTACAGACTGCTCAATTGGTTCAGCCTGTTGAACGGGTTTTACTGGTTCAGCTGGTTCAATATTTTGCGAGGGATTATTGGCAATTTCCTTTCTCGTTACAGTAAGGGTGTAGGTGTTTGTCAAGTCGCTGGTATCCTTAACTGCAATAAGAAAGACGTTTTTACCAGTTTGAAGTGATAATGAATTTGTGTTTCCATTTTTCATAGGCTCTCCATTTATCGTGACCAAAGAATCCGGATTCCCACTTTCAACAAGGACGTTAATGTTTTCAACTTCATATTCTACGGTGGCTGAATATTCATTTACACTAGCTGTAAAATCCTTATCTAACTGGACACCTTCAATTTCTAATTTTGATAGTAGATTTGATATTTCTTGTTCTTGAATGATGTCAGTACTTTCGGCATAAGCAGTCGGTATGTATGTTCTCGTCCCCATTCCGAGCATTGAGACAATAAGTATGGCGGTTATTCCATTTTTAAGTACCTTTGTAAACATGGCTAATTCTCCTCATTTCTAATTAGGCTAGTTAAATTTGTCCCAACAGTACCATTTAATGCTTAAGATTAGCTTAATTTTATTCATTAAAAAAAGCCGCAACCCTTGTTTATTAGGGTTTGCGACTTTACGTTTTATTTTCTAGTGAATTCTTCAAGCTTTGAAGAGATAGCAACTGTCATTTCTTCATCCGTTATTTGAACTGCTTTTTTAAAAAGGGTATTTGCTAATGTCCCCATTGGCCCTGTTGCATTGATTTCGAGAAACCCAGTTACTCGCGTTTTATTTCTATTTATGGCTTTTGCTTCAAAATACCCTTCACCAATATACTTTTCGTTCTTCCGTTTTAATTCAAAGCTCACCTTACTCGGCTCGTTCCACTCTTTAATATCAATAATGAGCGTAACCTTTTTTTCATGACAACAAGGTCGCTTTTAAATTCCCAACTGATTTGACGCTCATTCATTTTTTCATGTTGAATATACCCAGGGACAAGTGGCGCCCAATTATTTTCGTCTCTAATAAAATCCCAAATTACCTCAATTGGGATATTTAATTCTACATGTTGCACTTCACTTGGCATCAGTGTATCCCTCTTTCATTGTCAAAGTAAAAGACCTTCATACGACTGAAGGTCTTTTTTTAAAATATATGTTGAATTTTTTGTTTATAGAAGAAACCAACTTCATTTTTCATAACGTTACTTCTTATTTATTCTTAGCCATAATTCAAATTAACTATTGAAAAATGTGACAGTACATTTTAATATATGTAGATAGGTTTTAATATTCAGAAAAGTCATTAGAATTATTGGGGGAACATCCGGTTGAAACTCTTTCAGTACTGTTTATTCTTTTTGGGGCTAACCTTTTTTGGCCTAGGTAATGCCATCGCAGTTAAGGTCAAATATGTAGGACTGCACCCTTGGGAAGTCCTAAATGTGGCACTTTACCAGCATTTTGGATTAACCATTGGAACATGGGGCGTGATATGCGGGCTCGTCCTAATCATCATTTCCTTTTTTGTGGCCCGCAACTATATAAGTTTGGGAACCATTTTAAATGCACTGTGTATTGGTCCCATTATGGACTTTTTTCTTTGGCTAGATATTCTCCCCAAAGCAACAAATACATGGCTCGATTATCTGATTCTCCTTTCGGGAGTGGTCATCACGGGTATCGGTGGCGGGATGTATGTAGCAGCAGGGATTGGTGCCGGTCCACGGGATGGCTTTATGCTCTCGATCTCTGATAAAACTAGCTTGTCAGTAAGCCAAGCTCGTATGATCGTTGAAAGTTTCGTCCTAGTTATTGGGTTCTTATTAGGCGGTCCGGTGTTTATCGCTACATTCCTTTATACCTTTATACAAAGCCCGGTTTTTCAACGCTCTTTAATGCTGTTTAAAGTGTTTGTGGAAAAAGTCAAAGTGAAAAAAGGCGAGACGCAAGAAAGAATTGCTTGATAATCAATGTAATGCCCCTGCTATCTCAGTAAAAACAGGGGTATCTCCTTAAATGACTTCCACTCTATCGTGACCATATTGTTGATAATAATTTTGAACGTAACTTGATAGCTTCCCTTCGTAAATTAATTTTAGAGAGGCTGATTCCTTAATATCATGTGGGGTTACAAGGGAAAGCGGTTTTTGATTTTTTATTGGAATACCTGATTCCTCAAGAAGGGTCGCAACAAAGTGGGAGCAAAAGAAGGCATTCTTGCGGTCAATCTCCCTATTTAGCATTACTGCAATTAAACCGATAAGATTGTATCTGTAATTACTCTTATGCTCCTCCATTTCTCTTATTTTAGCAATTATTTTTTCAAATTGGGTATCTGTGAGCGTAACACAATAAATAGCACAATCGGCATTTCTAAATAAACCACCTCGAATATTCTCCTGTACGAATCCGGCCATGAAAGGATTCCTCGGATTCCTTCTGCCAAAACTATAAACCTTGTTAAAATGGTCATCTACCACAATGGATGCGTGATTGTGGGGCTTCTTCGTATAAAACTTTATTATTCTTGTAAAAATTGTACCAGTATCAGTTAAAAGGACATATATTTTCCGCTCCATATTTAATACCTCCAACAAACTCATTTTCAATTGGGAGGAGAATGTAAATCACCTAATCTTCCCTATAAATAGTCTAAATGGCATCTATTATATTGGGAACAATCTCAAGTTTTATTTTCAACTAAGACCTGGGGCTTAGATACGATTCCTAATAAAAGCGTATACTAGGAAGAACTTATTTTTACTTAGTACAGAATTTACTGTTTATGAAATGATAGTCGAGAGTTTATTAGATTGGGAGCGGAATTTGGTATATTTCCCCTAATATATAAATAAAACAGGAGAGCACAAGGCTTCTCCTGTTTCTTTGTTATTTTTTTCGAATAGCAAGTACAAGTGCTATAAGTGAAAGTAACGCAGCGGCACCAGATAAGATAAGTGGAAGAGAATCGGATGTTTCATCCTCATTCTCAGTGTCAGCGGTTGGCGCCTTATCTGTTTTTTCTGCATGTTCTGTTGTCGCTGAATCATGGTGATCTGTTGAAGTTGCCGTCACAATATCCGTAATCGAATGTGGTGACTCCGATTTTTCGTCACCTGTCCACTCTACAATGCTGCCATCTTTGTAATACTGAAATGCATCCCATGCTGCTTTAGAAGCCTTTTCAGGGTTTTTTGCTACAAACACAAATTGTTGAAATTGCCCGGCTTGGATCCCCTCACCAGTTGCTTCAAATGTGAAGGTTTTTACTTTTCCACTTGCATCTTTTTCAGCTGTATATGTCCACCCTGGAACTGGTTGGTAGGACATAATTTCTACGCCTTCAGGAGCCTTAACTGTTACTTTAGTTGTGGCAACATCTTTTTCAACTGGAACCTTTAAAGTATAGGTTTCCCATGCACCGGTTGCCGATGTTTTTGGAACTACTGTCACATGAGCACTTGCCATACTGGTAAAGAAAAATAAACTAATAACTGCTGGAATGAGTAACTTGGATATTTTTAAAATCGTTTTTTTCATAATGATTCCTCCAATTCTTTTATTGACTTCCGACTAAAACGTGAAAATCTGTATCAATGCTTTCCAACGACTTCGTCAAAATGTGAACATGTACATTCCATTCACCTGCCATGATAAAATGCAAACCTTGCACCTCGAACCTATCATCGGAAACCTTTTTTAGAATGACTGTTTCCTTTCCCATATCCATTTCAGTCATGGAAAAAGTTAAGTGTAATTGTTCAATATCCTTGATGGGCTCCCCTTGCTGATCTTTTAGCGTAAGTTCATATAGATTTTCTCCAATAGTATTAGGGGTTACCCTTAAAGTCACTTGGTTGCCCTGAACTGTTTTGGTTTCCTTATATGGCCCTGGAGATTGTATCGCTGTAGGCAAATTGGTTAGAACGACAGATAGAATCAGGATGATCACCCCAATGGAAAGTTCGCCCCATAAGGAAGCAAAAAGTCCCTTTTCTTTTTTTCCTTTTCCCTTTATAAAATTTACGCCTGCAAGTATCAGCATTAACAAAAACAGTGTAACCTTACTAGTTAACACTTTCCCATAAGTTGTTTGAATAAGTGAAGAAGGATTTGGGATATATAATAGGCTGCCAAACACCCCCGTAAAGGTTAAAAGAAGAACGAGAATAATTCCCCACTTAGAGAAACCTTTCATCATTTGTAAATATTCTTGTTTCGTTTTTTCGTTTTTACACCATGAAAATAGTACTACAAATCCAATTAAACTTCCTATCCAAATTGATGCTGCCAGTAAATGAAGAAAATCCATAGATATCGTTAATAATTGGTTGGCATGGGCCGCTGCATGGCTTGTTAGCGCCTTTGTTAGAAGCAATGCCGTGGCTAAAGCTAGACAGACCCATAGAAGAATCCTTTTCGTGCTTTCTGCCATTCCGATAAATGATGTTATGAGGGCCAATGTCAAAAGGATAGCAACCTGGTAAATCCATGTTTGGCCAAAGTTTGTGTTCATCAACATATTTTCGAATGTTTGAAAGCTAAACACTTCGCTCCATGGGAAACCAGATTCAATGGTTGCTTGCAATGGCAAACTGAGCAGGATACTAAGGAATAAGAGTACCAAACTCGAACTTAACAATCTTAGGAACAGTTTATCAGTAGATCCATTTATCCGATATTCCTTCGGCAAAATCACTATGTAAAAAAACAGGAGCCCAACATAGCATGCATTACTTAGATATTGCACCCAGCGGATAATAATAAGATCTGCTTTCGGTGTGTAGCCGGTTGATTTTTTATGTATATTAGCTGAGCCTTGATCTTTAGTTCCGATTTGAAAAGGGATAACTCCCTCAACAGGATGGCCGTCACTTGAAACAACCTTCCATTTTATTCGATAAGTACCTTCAGGAAGATTTTTCTTTAACCCGCTTTTTAGTATGGACGGCTGTTTTGGGTCAATCTTCCCATCTTTTTTGTCAACCCTGTTCCCATCCGAATCAAACACTTTAATCGAATTAAAGGCTGGCTGGACGGTTTCATCAAATTGAATCGTTATTTCTTTTGGTGCTTGTTCAAGCATTTGGTTTTCTATTGGCGTCGATTTCTTAATGTAAGCGTGGGCAGAAAAAATAGACGGAAATAAAAACAGGAAAAGGGACACAATTACCATAAACATGCAAAATTTACTTTTATAATACAATTCATAACACCCCCAAACACAAATGGCTCCATTTAGCCCCGTACATTTCTTTCATTCTATTTACACTATCTAAACAATGATAACGGTAATAAAATGTATTAACAATAATAAGATTGTAATTAATTATGGCTAAATATTGAACATTTTACTATTCTTCAATCATTACTCTTTTCAATAGCTTATACCTTCTTCATTTTTTTAATAAAAAAAACCGTAATGGGCCCCCAAACGGTTTAAAATAGTTACAATTATGTTCAGCAGCTGGAACGGCCAAGAATCCCCAGTCCAAAGGATTGGGGATTCTTTTTAATAGAAATAGGTTCGTTAGTAATGGAGTTACGAAATTTTCTTTAATTCCTCTGATAGTTTAAGAAACAAATCTTTGTTGCCATCCTGTAATGTTTGGTCGATTTCCTTACGGATCTTTTCCTTCTTAAATTCAAGCAGGACATTGTTTAAGAACATCTCAGCAACTGCAGCATCTGTATACTCTTCCGAATGTTGGGGTGAATTTAGTAATTTCTTTTCCATGGAAATCAACTCCTTGAGCTTTTTTTCATTATACATTTAATTATCTAAAAATTCAAATATTTTATTTTTATTTTTTGCTTTATGATGGAAGAATAAAAAATGGGGAATAGTAATTTTAATTATTTTCATGTGGGAACAGGAGGAACCATAAATGGAACGGGACGTATTCACCGGCAGTCAACAGGTAAATAACATTAATGTCTATTATGAATTTTATCCACACCAAACATCCGAAAAAACGTTAGTTTTATTGCATGGCTTTCTTTCATCCACCTTCACATTCCGTCATTTGATCTCCCTATTAAAAAAAGAGTATCAAGTGTTGTCAATTGATCTTCCTCCATTTGGAAAAAGTGCGAAATGCAATCAATATGTATATTCCTATAAGAATCTCGCTCAAACCGTTATCAACCTTACCGAATCATTAGGATTAAAAAAAATGACCTTTATTGGTCATTCAATGGGCGGACAAATTGTCCTGAATATCCTTCACATGATGCCAGAGCTCGCTGATAAAGCTATCCTTCTTTGTAGTTCAGCCTATCTGAAACGCTTTAAATTGCCATTAATCATCTCTAGTTATATACCGTATTTCCATCTTTTTGTGAAATATAAGTTTGCCCGCATGGGAGTGAAGAAAAACTTACAGGAAACCCTCTATAACCACTCCATTATTAATGATGAAATGATTAATGGCTACTTAGAACCCTTTTTACAGGATGGAATTTTCGTGGCACTTACACGAATGATTCGTGACCGTGAGGGGGATCTGCCCGCCTACATTCTTAGGCAAATTAAGACCCCTTGCTTATTGCTTTGGGGTGATCATGATAAATCGATGCCTCTAAAGGTTGGGGAACAACTTAACAAAGATTTATCCAATTCGGAATTGATCATTTTAAAAGAAAGCGGCCATGCTCTCCCGGAAGAACGCCCCAACGAGGTGTTCGAATATATTAAAAATTTTATAGGGACTTTTAAAACGGCAGCAGATTCTTAAGATCGGCTGCCGTCTGCGTATCATTTAAACCATCCTTTTTCTTTTGATTGGGTGATGGCCTCAATACGATTTTTCACTTCGAGTTTGTCTAAAATAATGGAAATATAGTTACGGACAGTTCCGGTTTTAATGCTAAGCTCTTCAGCGATTTCTTTCGTGTTCTTTCCATCTGCTACAAGCTCCAACACTTCTTTCTCCCGATCAGTTAGCGGATTTTCCTCCCCGTACACATCGTCCATTAATTCGGGTGCATAAATTCGTCTACCTGCCATTACGTTTCGAATGGAGCTCGCCAACTCTTCACTTGGACTATCCTTCAACAAATATCCACTGACACCAGCCTTTAACGCACGTTGAAAATAGCCAGTTCGGGCGAAGGTGGTTAAAATGATTACTTTACAGCCTAATCCTTTAACCTCTTCAGCCGCCTCAAGACCACTCTTACCCGGCATTTCAATATCCATAATGCAAACATCAGGCAGAAATTTCTTTACTAACGCTACGGCTTCCTCGCCGTTTGAGGCTTTTCCAATTACCTCCATATCCTCTTCAAGACTAAGCAGTGAGCCAAAGGCACCTAAAAGCATTTGCTGGTCCTCAGCGATAACGATTCTAATCATTTACGTCCCTCCTTTTCTAATGGTTTGACATCATTGGGCACGCTAATAATTAATGTAGTTCCGCCCTTTGTAACTAGCTTAAGATTGCCATTGATAAATTCCAGCCGTTCCTTCATTCCAATTAGGCCATGACCCTCAGCTAAAGTCCCTGTTTCATTCTTAAAGACACCGTCGTCACGAATCGTCATCACAGTTTCCTTCCACGTTTGCTCGATTGATATGAAACAAGAATTAGCTTCACTATGTTTCACCACATTGTTTACGGCCTCTTTCAAACACATACTTAATATATTCTCAGTTAAAAGCGACACATTTGCCAAGTTAAAATCGCCTTCAGATTCAAAATTGATCTGAGCCGCTTTGATGATTTCTTTTACTCGAAGAATCTCATCTTTTAAGCGAATACCTCGCATCGAAGAAACCATTTTTCTGACTTCGCTTAACGCTGTCCGGGCAGTTTGTTGAACATCCTTTAATTCTTGGCGCGCCTGCTCCGGATCCTTTACAATCAATCTCCGCGCCAAATCTGACTTCAAACCAATCAATGACAGTTTTTGTCCAAGCGTATCATGAAGGTCACGAGCAATGCGATTCCGCTCCTCAATTTTGATCAGTTCTGAAATCCTTTTGTTTGCATCTTCCAGTTTTTCTTCTAACTGTCCCCGCTCTTTCCGATTATAGATGCTAAACGGGAGGAGGATGACACTTATCCAAATGATAATAACAAAAGGGAGCTGTGTTAAGAATAATTTCTCATGAACGACGATGTTAAAATTAATTGCAGCAGAAGTACTAATCAAATGAATGAAATATAAAGTGAAAAAGGGAATCCGTTCTTTTATATTGCCGATAAAATAGGCCAAGAAAAAGGCAAAATAAACATAGCTAAAAAGGCTTGAGGCTGTGATGGAGATTCCAATGAGAATCAACGTCCATAGATACACTGGCCAGCCTTTTGACATAAATGCAATCCGGTAGAGGATAAAGAATACCAAGGTAAGTAATATCCCAACAACTATTTCAATTGTAGAAGGGGATTGAAATATAAAGTAAAAAGGTAATATGCAAAGAATCGTCCATGTATATGGTGCAATGCCATTATTTTTTTCAAAAGTGAAATACCTTTTAATCATTACGAGACCTCATTTGCAAAAAATTACCTTACTAGCTCTATATTACCGTACAATGCTTTCACATTCAAAAAATCACGCTTGTTTTATATATGTAATTTACATATATAAGGTAATAAAATGATAATAGTCTCGGTATACTTAACTAATCAGAATATTATAAATGTTTACACCTCGCAAATCTAGGCAACATATGTTAATAAAAACATTAGGAGGAATCCACATTGGGAGAATTATTTAAGTTATGCTCCGATATTCCTTATTTGCGGTTTGGCGCTGGTGAACCATTAGTTTTTATTCATGGTCTTGGAGAGGTAAAAGAGGGTTGGTCGAAGCAATTTGAATTTGCTGAACAATACGATTTAATTATACCGGATCTACGTGGACACGGTGAGTATCAATCACCAGGTGAAATCTCCATCAAAAATTTTGCTCATGACATCATTACACTTTTAAAAGGTCTTGGGATTGAAAGCGCGCACATTTGCGGTTTGTCAATGGGTGGTATGGTAGCACAAGAAATTTATCGCCAGGCTCCTAAAATGTGCCGTTCATTAATGCTTGTCAGCACCTTCCACTATGCCCCAAAAAATCTGGGAAAGCTTTTTTTAAAATATCGTCAGGCCCGTGCTGAAAATAAATCCCCAGATGTCCTCAGGGAAACGGCCGCAAAGATATGTCTTTATTCCTGGACAAGGGAGAATTTCGAAGAATTTTATCAATTTTACAGGCCAAATAGTGAATTCTATTTCAAATCAATGGAGGCTTGCCTTAAAGTAAATAATTTAGGCTTATTATCAACAATCAATGTCCCGACTTTAATCATAGGTGGACAATATGATTCTGTTATTCCTGTCTGGGTTCAATTGTTAATGCACAAACAAATTCCCCATTCGGAATTTGTCATTTTCAGGAATACCGGCCATATCGCAAAACTTGAGGCCAAGGATGAATTTAACAAAGTCCTGCGAAATTTTTTAAATAAGCATAAAATGGCAAGCTAAGGGGGAAGGACTCATCCTTCCCCTACTTATTTGCCTATAAATAATTTATTTACTTGTACCCAACATTATTACAAAATCTTGTTAAAGCTGATTTGAACGACTGGATGCCCATTGATCGACGATTTTTGCGAATAGTCCGGAAAGTGCCAGACTAACATGGCCTGCTTCAACCGAAACATAGGTTTTATCCTCGCTTGAGGCCAAATCCATTAATGGTTTACTTTGCTCTTCCAAAATTAAATTATCCCTTGACCCAGAAACTACATACAAGTTTGCTGTGATATTCTTCAAGTCTACCTTTTTATTGCCAATCATCAATTCGCCTTTAACAAGCTTGTTTTCTTTATAAAGGTCATTGGCTAATTGTTTATAGGCTTCACCTGCAAAAGGGACTTGATCCAATGTCCATCTATTCATCCTGCGCCACTTATCAACATAGCGCTGATCGTGCGCTCGGCTTAATAGCATGGTATAGTTCGTAAAATAAATTGGCGCCCCAATTGCCCTGAACATCCCCTCTACCAATTGCGGCGGGACCACCCCGTACACATCAATAAAACGGTCAATGTTGATATCGCCCTGCCTCATTCCTTCTGCCCATTGATCTGGACCGATAAAAGGGTTGAAGTCAATCGGAACCGTTGCTACAATCAAATTTTTTATTGGCTCATCGGCAATCGAAGTGTAAATAGATGCAATCGTGCCCCCTAAGCAATAACCGATAAGGGTAATTTCTTCCGCACCTGAATGGCGAATTGCCCGCTTAACAGCCGTCCTTAGGTACTTTTCAATGTAGGTGTCGAGACCCATCTTTTTATCTTCATAGCCTGGGGAACCCCAATCTAATAAATACACCTCATAACCCATATTGGTAAGTCCTTCAATGACACTTGCCTTTGGAGCGATATCTAAGATATATGGTTTATTAAAAAGGGAATACACGAAAAATAATGGGATTTCGTATTTTTTCTGTTTCGCTGGATAATGCCATAATACCGATTTATTTTTTCGCCATACTTCATTTCTTGGTGTATGACCAATCTTTGGCTCCGGCTCACTAAAAACCTTAAACAGTTGTTCCCAGCGCATTTTTTCTTTTTCAACATCCAACTCTGGAATGAATCCTTTAAAAGGTGATTCTATCGCCAAGGTGTTTTTCGCTCCTTTCTATTAATTTCCTGATCCAGCACCAGTTAATACTGGTTCTGACGCCCTGTCCTGTTTAATAAGATCCTTGATGGTCTCAAATTCCTCTTTAAAATCATTTAGTTTCAATAATTCAAATTTCAATTCCTGAAGTTCAGCATGTAAATCCTTGGTATCGGCCAGTTCCTTTTTTGTTTTTACTAACTCTGTCTTCAATTGCTTTGTTAGTTTAATAACTTCCTTAGATACCTCAACAACACTTTCAATCTCTTTACTTTGAGATTTTACGGCATCCTGCAGCTCCCATATTTGCTCCTCTAAAGCTTCCACTTTTTCCTCT
Source organism: Neobacillus sp. OS1-2 (assembly GCF_030915505.1). Lineage (GTDB taxonomy): Bacteria > Bacillota > Bacilli > Bacillales > Cytobacillaceae > Neobacillus. Next base: position 3,374,005 of record NZ_CP133265.1, on the reverse strand, counting down.
GCTTGAAGCGTTAGGCTGGCTACATTCGTCACATCATTTTTAGTAGGCAAATTTAACATACTTGCAATTGCCTCTTGATTTTTTTTGAATGTTTCAAGCGAACGGGAATGAAATTCCGTTCCTAAATGAGACATTTTCACAAATTCCTTATTATTTGTCCAAAGATAGATAAAATCATTAACCTGTTTTTCCCATAATAAGCTAAACTTATGAAGGGATTCATATGGATCGTAAGGCTTTTTCCCAGACATCTACATTCACCTCGTTACGCTTTTGTTAAATCTGATACACTTTTCATGTACTTTTGAAAAGGGAACATCGCGGTTTTTACTTGCTTTGCAAATAAATTCACAAATAATTTTTGGTTTTCATATAAGACATTTGTTGTTTTCTTGACACTTTCAATATATTTTTCTCTCGCTTTTTTTCTAAAAGAAATATATTGTTCAACTGTTTCTAAATACTTATCAAGAGCTTGAAATTGACCGGTTGTTAATGCTTGTGCAGGCGTTAACAATAATTGGGCTGTTTTGTTTTGAATGTCTTCCACAACTTGATTGATTTCTTCATATGATTTAACCGGGAAGAAATGCTGTAATGGCGTGGTGGTTGCTAGGAATTCCTCACGTGCTGCTTTTTCCCAATCCTTTAGCTCCACGCTAAATTGTGCGGCAATCGTGATCACATTTTCTTGATTTTGCTTTACCTTTTCGACGAAGTTCTTCACTGCCGCTAGGAAACGTTCATCACGTTTATTGAAACGCTCTGCCCATGCATCTACCTCGTCAAAACCAAGCTTCCATAATAGATCAAGGCTCGTTTCAAGGCTGCCCTCCGTTTCTTGACTCCCTAGTACCTTTTCGTTTGTTTCAGTCATTTTCATTCTCCTCCCAATCCAATTCATTATGAAATAATTGCTTTAATTCCTGAAGTTCTTTTTCTAGTGTATTGATCTTGTTATCGTGTATTGACTTTACTTCACTCTTTAGAAAAATAAACCATTCATCCCACGATTTCCGAATCATTTTCAACTGGATATCATTTTCCTTTATGGTTTTGTTCATGGAAAAGATGGAATCATCCATTAGATCAATCTTTTCTTCAAAAACTATTATTCTGTTAGAAAGGGCTGCTAGTTCATCCTTATTCGCAAGTCCTTGTCGATTTAACCACCTAGTTGTTAACCTTCTGTGAATCCTTGCCTTTTTCAGATGTGCCTCCATTGCCCTTCCAAAAGCCTTTGTAAAGGTTCGTGTATTGGTCTCTGCATGGATTCTTTTATTCATCTGTGCTTCAATTTTTTTATAGAATGAAACGAGATCACGTTGCTTTGAATCCATGACTTTCCCTCTTAACTAACCAGTTGGTATGTTTACCTAAACATAATAAATACAAGCCATTAAGTCAATCATTATATTCAATTAAAAATGAAAAGTTATTGAACCCCTGCCGTTGTTCCGCCATCGACAATCAAAACATGGCCATAAACATAATCTGAAGCATCTGAAGCTAGGAACAATGCCGGACCTTTCATATCATCATCCGATCCGAAGCGGCCTGCAGGTGTCCGTTCAAGAATCTTTTCGCCTGAATAATCCAAGATGGCTTTTGCCATTTTTGTCGGGAAAAAACCAGGGGCAATCGCGTTTACATGAACATTGTACGGAGCCCATTTAACAGCCAAATCCTTTGTTAAGGTAATGACCGCACCCTTACTGGCAGAATAGCCAATCGCATCCATGACTAAAGGGTCTTGCCCGCCCATACCGGCAATCGATGCAATATTAATAATCTTACCGGATTTTTGCTCAACCATAATTTTGCCAACGGCCTGAGAAAATAGGAAAACGGCCTTGAGATTAATATCCATCACCTTATCCCATTTATCAGCAGGCATCTCGAGTGCGGGCGCCCCCCAGCTAGTCCCGCTATTATTGACTAAAATATCAATTCTGCCAAATTCCTTCATTGTTTCGTCTACCACATGCTGAATGTCATTTGAATTAGATACATCACATTTTAAAGCAAGTGCACGAACTCCTTTTTCTTGAAGCGCTTCCGTAAATTGTTTGCAGGCATCGACATTTCTTGAGCAAACAACAATATTGGCCCCTGCTTCCGCATAGGCTATGGCAATTTGCCGCCCTAACCCTCTTCCGCCGCCAGTAACAATTGCCGTTTTTCCTTTTAAGCTAAACAAATCCTGAATATTCATTTTCTTCACCTCATTCGATTAAGCTTTAACTTTCATTTTCTCCTGGTCTTTTAGTACTCTTCTTAATAGTTTTCCAACCGTTGATTTAGGCAGATCCTCTCGTATTTCTACATCTTTTGGAGCCTTATACGGTGCAAGATTTTCCTTACCATATTGTTTGATTTCCTCTTCTGAAATCGTATATCCCGGTTTTAGCTTGACATAGGCCTTCACTGTTTCTCCGCGATATGGATCAGGTACTCCGACAACAAGCACTTCTTCAATCGCTTCAAGTTGATATAGGACTTCTTCGATTTCACGCGGATACACATTGTAGCCGCTTGCAATAATCATGTCCTTTTTCCGATCAAGGATATAAAAATAGCCTTCCGCATCCATTTTGCCAATATCACCGGTAAATAACCAACCGTCCTTCAATGTAGCAGCTGTCTCTTCTGGAAGATTCCAGTAGCCTTTCATCACCTGCGGACCTTGGACAATTAACTCACCCTCTTCTCCAACTGGAGCATCCACATAACCATCATCTGTTTCTTGGACGATTCGAACTGTGGTGCTTTGGACTGGGATGCCAATACTGCCATATTTTCTAGGCACGAACGGAGGGTTAAAAATAACCGTTGGAGCTGCCTCAGATAGTCCATATCCATCCAGAAGCATGGCACCTGTACGCTTTTCGAATAATTTAGCCGCTTCCACTGGCAACGGTGCACCGCCACAACTTATATAGTAAAGATCATCAAAGCCGCATTCCTCTAGTCCAGGGCTAGAGTTTAAGGCAAAAAACATCGTAGGTACTCCTGACATTTGGAAAGGCTTTTCGCGCTTAACGATCTCCATAATCTCTTTCGGATCAAATCGTGGCAGCAGGATTTGGTTCGCACCTTCTCTAATTCCACAAAGGGCAGTACTGGAAAGACCGTAAACATGAAACATTGGCAGGACAGTAATCATTTTAAAATCTTCCGGCTTATCCTCACATGTTTTATAGGCAAAATCACAGACTTGATTGAAATTAGCTAAAAGGTTTGTGTGTGTAAGCATAACACCTTTGGAAAGCCCGGTAGTCCCCCCGTATACTGCAATAGGGCAACATCCTCATCACGATTGATCTCAACAGTAGGTATGTCAAGCTCAGTGTTAAGGAATTCTTCAAAATAGCAGTCGCCCTCAGCAAGGTCCATCTTCTGGCCGCCAAAGCTTACCACAATTACCTTTTTTAAGGACGTTTTTGGCTGTGCCTTTTTTACCTTTGGATATAATGCATCTAGAACAACTATGTATTCCGAACCGGAATCATTTAATACGTGTTCAATCTCTCTTTCTACATACATTGGATTTACTTGAACCGCGATACCGCCAAGACGAAAAACCCCAAAAAGTGCAAAAATATAGTGCGGGGCATTCGGAAGCATGATGGAAAGTCGGTCACCTTTTTTAAAGCCTTCTTTATGTAATGCTGAGGCTAAACGATCCGTTATTGCTTTTGTTTCATTGAAGCTCAAGACCCTGCCAAAAAAGGTAAATGCCGGTTTATTCTGATACCGGTTTGCTGCATCTTCTAAGAAATTATAAAGTGAATGATGTTCAATACTGACATGTTCTTCAATTCTTGAGTCATAAATGTTCAACCACGGCTTTTGCTGATAAACCATAAACAACGATGCCTCCTAAAATTTTTGATCATATCAATATTCTTTTAAAAAGCTGTTACATTTCTTGGATGCCAGGATACTTTATTAATTAGAATATTAATATAATTATGATTATTGTCGCAAAATGTTGGTTTGTAAACCAAACGTTATCGACATTTTTCCACAATCGAGCATGCTGATCTACACAAGGAATTTTCACCCTTTCAAAATTCCTTACTACGACACATTTTTTATAAAATCCCCATTACTAATTACAGTGGAGCTTGACGAAGTTTGTCGGAAAATATTTCTCGGAGTATTAACCGACTTCATAATAGATGTTAATTTTTTCAAAAGTTTGTTTAGGGTTAACAGATCTTGCCAGACACGAATGGTATATCTCTATAAGACTTTCTCTGATCTTGGTTACAAACAAAGATCATTTTGTTCGATACAAACAGCATGGTATTCTTTCCTAGTTTCGGTTCTTCTAAAGTTCCTATTATCATATAATCTACTATTATCTGGATGAAAAGGAGTGGTGGTTTGCATGCCAATAACGAATGCGAATGGAATTGACTTATATTATGAAATCCATGGTGAAGGTGAACCCTTATTATTAATAATGGGGTTATCACTTCATTCAAAATCTTGGTTTAGAACAGTCCCAGCCCTAAGCGAAAAATACAAGGTCATTATCTTTGATAATCGCGGCGTAGGACTAAGCGGTAAACCTAATACCCCTTATTCAATTGAGCTTATGGCGGAAGATGCAAGGGCTGTTTTGGATGCATCAGGTGTTGAGACCGCACACGTATATGGAATTTCGATGGGGGGAATGATTGCCCAAAGGCTCGCCCTTAAATATCCCGAACGAATTCGTTCACTCATCTTAGGATGTACAACCCCGGGCGGTGTTGATCATGTACAACCCAGTTCGGATGTCGCCATGCTCATGCTTTCAAGGGCTTCTTCCATTGCTACCCCTGAAGAAATGGCATGGGCGTCTGTTCCGATACTCTACAGTCAATTCTTCATTGAAAATCATCGAGATAGGATTGCCGAAGATATTCAAAAACGAATCGAGTTACCAGTTCAGCCTTATGCTTATATGTTACAGCTTCAAGCCTGCATGGCACATGATACCTCGAGTGAGATTGACCAAATTACCGTACCGACTCTAGTCATACACGGTAATGAAGACAGATTAGTTCCGTATCAAAATGGAGTTACATTGGCGGAGAATATAAATGGAGCTGAATTTCTGACTATTCAAGGGGCCGGACACATCTATGTAACCGAAGCCGTTGATTTAGTGAATAAAAAAATACTAGAGTTTTTAGGAAAACAATAAGAATATGAAAATGCCCGGTCATAATGGTGATCGGGCATTTTCTATATAAGTAATAATAAAAACTAGAAACCAGAGTAAACATAGCTTCTGATTAATAATTAGTGTCCCTTTATAGATAAATCAATTGTTTTATACGCGACACAAAAAGTGGCTAATGAGTAGATCGCCTCGTATAAACCAAATATGAAAACAGAACTTCCAAAGATGAATAAATTAAATAAAAGCACATATTGCCCGATCGAAAAAGGAGAACGTTTACTAAATAGGATGGCTAATACCTCCGTCCCATCTAAACAGCCGCCATATCGAATAGTGATTCCGACACCCAACCCTAAACTGAATCCCCCCAGGAAAATCACTAAAATGGGATTATGGGTTAAGACAGGTAGAGGTTCAAGTAGATACGTTCCTGTTGACAGAATAAGGATTGCGAATAGGCTAAGTATGAGAAACCTGCTTCCAAGGTAGGTATAAGCAAGAATGAAAAAAGGGGTATTCAACAGTAAGAGAAACAATCCCACTTCCTCGCGGGTAATATAAGAGAGAATAATGCTAATGCCAATAATGCCCCCGTCAATGACGAAATTTTTCACCAATAGTAATTGTAAGGATAGGGCGACAAGAGACGATCCCAAAAAGATAAAACAACCGCGCTTGTAGATAGATAGATTCTCCGACCTATTATGGTTTAAATAAAACCTGACCCTTGTCCAATACATAAGCCCCCCTTTCCAATACAAATGACAAATTACAGCCACTAATTATGGTTAAATATATTCCGGCAACAAAAAAAAATTCACCTCAGCACCAAAAAAAATATAAAAACCGCCAGAAGCAAAAACAAGTTTGCCACTAACGGGAGGTTAGCAATGGTGACAGGCACCATTTACTCTATGCCTGTGAGGTAAATGGATGTTTAAACACGGCCGGTAAGGTGATGTTGGTTTGGTTTCTGATAAAGAGGGGATTTCTAGTTTCGTGTGGCTGCACGTCCATCTTTGCAGCTTCTGTCATCTCGGGTTGAAAATGGAATATCACTTTATTTATATTTACTCCGGCAATCTTGGACAAAATACCAGGAGCATTTACTTTCTCCCTACAAACTACATCATAAAGGTGTAGGATATCACCTTCAATTTTAAAGATGACCAGCGCCTTTTCCTCTTCAAGATAGTAGAGATCTTGATTGAATACCATAATACTATAAAACATTAAAAGTTCCTCACTGCCTGATGTTCCAAATATCCCCGAGCCTGAAACTCTGTCAGCTGCCAACGCGTAGATGAATGCTAAATCATCAGAATTTCCGCCATCTAATTTTTTAATTTTTGGTAGATTTAGTGAGGGCTTTTGGCTGTAACTCATTGAAAACTCCACTTCCTCCACCCTCTGAAAGCCAAACTTCGGATAAAAATCTAAAACAGTTTGATTCGCAAATAAATAAACTATGTCAACATGGCAGAAATCCTCTAAAACCTTTTCCATCAGCCTTCTGGATAGCCCTTTATCCCGATAATCAGGGTGTGTCATGACTGTACCAATTTGAATTGCTTGTTTAGACTCATCACTAATTACAAGATTTAAGAGATTTACAGATACATTAGCCACCACCATCCCGTTATCTATGTAGGAGTATGGTTGATATTTTTCAGTCCAATATCCATGCTGAAACCAAGTTTCAAACTCAATCCCAAACGTGTTTAAAGCCAATTGATTAAAGCTGTTCCTTAATCGTTCGTAATCGTGATACCCTTTTACAAATAATAATTCTCCCATTTACCTAATCTCCCTAGAACAAGTATCTTTTATGTCCTTAATCAAAGTTGTTACACAGAATTTAAAATCGACCCGATTTGAAAATGGAATATAAGAGCCATAGAAACATAGTTGTGGCGATAACAAAGCCAATTTCAATGGCTGGGATTTTTGTCAGCATGGTCGATGTTTGTCCCGATAATGATGCGCCAATAATTACTCCAGCCATGATGATACTAAATGCTAGGAGCACTATACTGAAAGACATGCGATTACTAATTCGATTTACTTTCTTTAAAAATAAATCCAACTCTGGTGTCGTAATTTCTATTTTCATTTTCCCTTTTTTCATGATGGTTGTAATATCTTTTAACGTTTGTGGCATTTCAGTAAAGATTTCTTCATATTCAGAGAACTGCATCCTAACCTTTTCGGCTACATTCTTTGGATGAAACCGTTCTTTTATCAATCTTCTTCCAAACGGTTTAGCAATTTTAATAATGCTTAACTCCGGATTAAGCTTTTCAACCATTCCTTCCATCGTCAGCAGTGTCTTCCCTAAAATGGTTAAATCAGTTGGTATTCTAATCCGATGACGGAAGGCAACTGAAAACAAATCATTAACTGCCCTGCCGAGGCTCATTTCGCTAAAGGGAACACGGCTATATTTTTCCCGCAGCATATCAACATCGGCTCTTAATTTTCTATGGTTAACTTCATCCGGCACTAGACCCATATTTGTAATTGTTCTGACAACCTCATCGGTATTTTGGTTCATCATCGCTATTACAAAAGAGGAAACATACTGCTTCATCTCCGGCGTTAATTGGCCAATAATACCAAAATCCATAAAAGCTATCGCGTTCCCCGGTAAGGCTAAAATATTTCCGGGATGGGGATCTCCATGAAAGAAGCCATCTATTAAAATTTGTTGAAAGACGGCGTTTACAACCCTTTCCGCCAGGATTTTACTTTCATAACCTTCTTTATGAAGTTTTTCGACCTCATTCAATTTTACTCCCTCTAAATATTCCATCGTCAATACTTTGGGAGTGGTGTTTTCCCAGTAGATCTTTGGAATTCTTACATCAGGATTAGTACTAAATTGTCTAGCAATCTTTTCAGCATTTCTCCCCTCGATTTCATAGTCCAATTCCAGGCGAATGGATTGCGCCAATTCAGCGACTATATCACGTATTTGATATCTTTCCGCCCAGTTTAATTTCGCTTCTGCCAATCTGGCTAAATCCTGCAAAATTTCTAAATCCGTTTCGATAATTTTTCGGATATTGGGACGTTGAATCTTAACAGCTACTCGCTCCCCAGTATGCAGTTCTGCATAATGTACTTGGCCGATTGAGGCTGCGGCCAGAGGTTGCTCACTAAAGGCAGCGAATAATGTTTCCATTGATTCCGCGAATTCATGTTCAATAATTCGTTCGACTTCCTTAAATGGAAATAGTTGGACCTGGTCCTGAAGTTTTACCAGTTCTTGAATCATATCAGCAGGAATCATATCCGGTCTCGTACTGGCAATTTGGCCCATTTTTACAAAGGTTGGACCGAGCTCCTCCAAAAATAGCCTAATCCTTTCACCGGTAGTTTTATGGCGTAGTGTTTTATTTCCTTCAGCAAATACCTTTTTTGGAACCGCTAAAAGTTCAGTAAGTCCCATTTCATTTATGATAAAACCGAAACCATATTTGGTAAAAGCATAGACAATGTCACGGTAGCGTTGAATATGGCGGATTCTTTTCTTAATCATATTCTCTACTCCAATATATAGTATTTTTATTGACAAGGAATCAACTTCACCATCTCATTTTTTTCCACAAATTTCAATCATGTTTTTCCAAGTTCCTAAAATGTTCGATTTATCTTTAGTCAGTTTTCATAACCCTATATAAAAAGGACGAGTCTGTTGAATCGACCCGTCCCGCCTTTTATTTTTTTAACATATGGAATACTTGTTCAACATCTTTATCACCACGGCCTGAAAGGTTCACAATCAACACGTCATCTGGAGTTAATTCCTTTGCCAGTTTAATAGCATAGGCAACCGCATGCGAGCTTTCTAACGCAGGGATGATCCCTTCCGTTTTACTTAACAATTGGAATGCCTCCAAAGCCTCTTGACCAGTGACTGTCACGTACTCAGCTCTGCCGCTTGTTTTCAAATAACTATGCTCTGGACCAACACCTGGATAATCCAAACCTGCCGCAATGGAGTATGTTGGTTTCGGATCACCGTTGTCATCCAGCAATGTTAAACATTTAAAGCCATGAATAACCGCAGGAACCCCTTCGCTTAAGGTAGGTGCTTCTGCCGGTTCGGCCCCAATTAACCGAACATTTGGCTCCTCAATATAATGGGCGAACGCCCCTATTGCATTACTGCCGCCGCCTGCACAGGCAATCACGGCCGTTGGCAGTTTTCTTTCTTTTTCAAGGATCTGGCGCTTTGATTCTTCGCTGATAATCGCTTGGAAGTGTTTAACCATGGTAGGATATGGATGCGGCCCCACCGCCGATCCTAGTAAATAAAAAGTATTTTTATAGTTTTGTACCAGGTCACCCAATGCTTCATCAACAGCATCCTTTAAGCGGCCCTGCCCTTTTTCAACGGGAACAACTTTCGCACCCAATAATTCCATCCGAAAGACATTCAAGGCCTGACGCTCGGTATCCAGTTTGCCCATATAAATAATACATTCCATCCCAAACATGGCACATGCTGTTGCCGTCGCAACACCATGCTGGCCAGCCCCTGTTTCTGCAATAATCCGCTTCACACCCATCCGTTTTGCTAATAAAATTTGTCCAATCGCATTATTAATTTTATGTGCACCAGTATGGTTTAAATCCTCACGTTTGAGATAGATTTTTGCTCCGCCCATTTGCTTCGTTAAATTTTCGGCAAATGTCAGCGGATTTTCCCTGCCGATATATTCTTTCAAATAATATTTATATTCTTTTATGAATTCCCGGTCGTCCTTGTATTTTAAAAATTGTTCCTCAAGCTCATTCATTACTTTCTGTAAATCTTCAGGAACAAAGCTGCCGCCAAATTCTCCAAAATAACCTTTGCTCGCTACACTTACTTTTTCCATCCTCGTCTCGTCTCCTTCTAAACTATCATTTTGGATCAGTAATCCGAATCAATTAACTGAATATTTCATTAATTATTTTATCATACTGTGCCCATTCTGCCAACATATCAACCACGTTGTTATGCTTAAAAAGGCACCATACGCTGTAAAAATGATCACTATTCATACCGAAGTGAATCAATCGGATCAAGCTTGGCGGCTTTATTGGCCGGAAGCAGTCCGAATAAGACACCAATGATCATTGAAAACAAAACCCCTCCTAACACGACTTGCCATGATACCAATGAAGGCCAGCCGGCAAAGAAGCTGACGATTGTTGCAGTCCCCCAGCCAAGGAAAATCCCTAAAATACCGCCAATTAATGTCAATGTAATCGATTCAATGAGGAATTGGGTTAAGACCTGTCCCCTAGTAGCTCCTAGTGCCATACGGATACCAATCTCCCTTGTTCTTTCCGTTACAGATACAAGCATTATGTTCATGACCCCGATACCGCCAACAAACAATGAAATTCCAGCAATGCTCCCGATAATCAACGTCATGATTTTTGTAATCTGACCGATCCCTTGGGCGATTTCCTCCATATTGATTACCTGATAGGATTTTTCTGTATTATGCCTATTATTGAGCAGCTTTGCCGCCTTTTTACCAGCAACCTGCAACTGTTCAGGTGAGGCGGCTTGCAGAGTTACTTGGGTAAAATCACTGCTTCCGTACATATTTTTCCAAGTCTGGAAAGGAAGGTAAACCTCCATTGAACCAAATGCAAGGAGACCCGTCGGCTTTTCCAATACACCGATAATCTCGATTGGTTGGTTACCTAGCAATAGTACTTTTCCAACAGGATTTTCTTCCTTAAATAATTCCTCTTTCAATTTATCGCTAATGAGTCCTGCACGCCTGGCACCAAGAAAATCGGAAGTGGCTAAGCTTCTGCCCTTTGCCACCTTTAACTCATTTAGTTGCAGGTAAGCTTGATTAATCCCGGTAGTCGAGATATCCACAACATCTTTTTGCAATCTGGCCGAAGATAATTGCGTACTCGAAGCGACAACCCGCTTAATTTCTGGAATTTGTTCGAGGGCACGGATATCTTCCTGTTTAAATGGAGCTTGCATAAGGACGTTAGGGTTGGCCCTCATTTCTTCATCAGAAGGCTGATAAAACAATTCAATGGTATTGCCTGGACCGGTGATCTGAGATTTCAGCATCGCTTCTCCACCCTGTCCGATCGCCACAACGATAATGACAGCACCAACCCCAATGATGATACCCAACATTGTCAGAATACTGCGCATCTTATGTGCTTTAAGCGAACTTAATGCCATGGAGAGGTTTTCCATAAAACTCATTTGAACTGCCCCCTCTCCATCGCGGCAGGGGATTGAAGTATTCCATCCCTAACCATAATCGTCCGATTGGCATACTCCGCTACTTCAGGCTCATGGGTAACAACAATAACGGTTACACCTTCCATATTAAGCTCGCGAAATTGTTCCATGATATCTTTACTTGTTTTCGTATCAAGTGCTCCTGTCGGTTCATCCGCTAAAATAAGCTTAGGTCGATTCACAATTGATCTAGCAATGGCTACCCGCTGCTTTTGTCCGCCTGACAGTGCATTAGGAAGATGTTCCATCCGATCTGACAGCCCTACTTTCGTTAAAGCCTCTTCTGCTCGGATCTGACGCTCTTTTTTTGATACCCCGGCATAGATCATCGGAAGTTCAACATTTTTTAATGCAGACAAGCGTGGCAGAAGATGAAATTGCTGAAAGACAAAACCGATTGACTGATTCCTAACCCGCGCCAATTCCTTATCATTATAATGCGAGACATTTTCCCCTCCGAGGTAGTAGTCCCCTTCAGAAGGCTTATCCAAACAGCCAATGATATTCATTAAGGTTGATTTCCCTGAACCTGAGGGCCCCATAATGGCAACAAACTCACCTTGGATTATCTCAAGGCTAATGCCATTTAATACATGCACACTTTCTTTTCCTAGTAAAAACGATTTAGTGATGGAATCGAGCCGGATCATTTGACTGTCACTTCCAACCCGTTCTTTAGATTATCGGGTCCTTTAATAATGACACGATCTCCTTTTGCAACACCCTCAAGGATTTCAATCTTGTCACCGGATGTAATCCCTGTTTTCACCTTCTGCTTACTGGCCTTTCCATCCTTTACAATAAACACAGATGGCTTATCCCCATCATCATGGATTGCATCAATGGGCAGCACCATAGCAGTCCTTTTTTCAGTCTCAATTTCCATAATTACCTGGAAACCCGGTTTTAAGTTCTTTATGTCACCTGAAATTTTTACAGTCACGGGATACTGGACAGCCTGGCTCCCATTTTGTGTGCCTATTTGGCTTTGCTGCGGTAGAATGGCAATCTTTGCAATTTCTCCTTGCCATTCCTGACCAGGCACAGCATCAGACTTTACGATCACCTTTTGTCCCCTGCTAACTTTTAACGTGTCATATTCAGATAAAAGTCCGGTCGCTGTCATTTCTGCAAGCTGACCAATATGTATAACGGGCTCAGCCATAGTTCCATCCACTGAAGTAGAATCAGGCTTCTTCGCAGATAACACCACACCGTCTATTGTACTCCTAATCTCTAAATCTGCTTGACGTTTGCCGATCATATCCTTTTGAAGTGAAGTTTGCTTCAAATCCAAATTTGCTAATTTCTTTTCCATCTCTAGCTGTTCAAACTCCGGTACCAGCTGTTTCTTTGCTTCCTCCTTACCAATCTGGTCTGCTAAAGTCTTTTCTTTCTCTTTCAGCTGTTTTATTTTCTTATCCATTTGATTAATTTTCAAATTAGCCGATTCAATTGCTAATTTGTTTTGTTCGATTTCTAAGTCAAGCTGAGGATTTTGAAGTTTTGCCACAACAGTTCCCTTCTTGACTTCCTGCCCTTCTTCCACAAGCAGTTCCTTTAGTTCTCCCTTTTCAGGGGCGGCATATACCATTTGCTCTACCTGTAGCTTTACCGTACCAGGAATCATCAGCTGTGAGGAAATTTCCTCCTGTTTGATTTCGGCTGTTTTAACAAAAGGACCTTTTGCAAAAACTTGCCGATAAACGCTGACGGAAATCATGATAACCACCAAGCTAATTACACACACTGCAATCCACGATTTTTTCTTCATTATAGCTTCGGCGCTCCTTGAAATAGTGTGCCAATCAAGCCAAATCCAATTTGAAGTAAGAAGAAGACAATCGCAATTGTCCAAGCCACCCCTTTAGAAAATTGCGCTGTTTTATGAAGTCCTAAAGCGGTTAAGATAACGCCCCAGATCCCAAACACTTCAAATGAGCCTAAAACACCTGCCTTTTCTGAATTTAACAAGCCTGCTAAACTAGTCAGATAGATTTCCGGATTTCCGCCAATTCCAAACCTAATCGCCATGTTTACTAATAGCCCGATTGCCCCGATGATCATGATATAAGTATTCATTGAAAATAACTGTTTAAACGTAACCGTTGCATTAGCAATTTTGGCAATAATTAATTGAATCACACTGCTAATAAGAACACCAAAAATGGGCGCAAAAATTCCTGTAACGGCAATCGTTACCTTTGTAATCGCCAGTACTATTTCCGCTTGATCTTCCGGCACCCCCGAATCAATTAAGGCTTCCACGTCCATCGACAGCGCCATTAACGTCATTCCTATTACATAAATAATACTAATAAGAATCAGCGGCACCCAAATTTTAGGATTCCTCTTAATTCTTTCAAATTGCACCCCAGGACTCGTAAACATTCCTACCAAACTCGGATTCTCTTTCTTCACATGCATCTCTTTTTCCAATTCCATTTTATACACCCCTATTTCCACTTATGTAAAATATTCCTATTAAGTATACGATATAAACATAGGAAAGTTTCGTCAATAATTGGAAAAATTGTATAGAAAAGCACAGACAATAAACATGAACTCCAGTTCATGTTATATTGACAAAATAACATAGTTGTGCAATAATTGAACTTTAGTTCATGTTAATACTAACCAATTAAAGTAGATTACTAATTAAAAATACAACTGGAGGTGTGAGCCTTACCTTGTTAAGGCCAACCATTTGGACATAATAAACTTGTTCATCATTGCTATCCTTATCGCGCTAACTGCATTTTTTGTTGCGGTAGAATTTGCGATTGTAAAAGTAAGAGGTACACGTATCGATCAATTAATGAATGAAGGAAAAAGGGGAGCACAGTCTGCCAAACAGGTAGTAACACACTTGGATGAATATCTATCGGCCTGTCAGCTTGGTATTACCGTTACCGCGCTAGGGATAGGCTGGCTGGGGGAACCAACTGTATCAAAACTGCTTGAACCTTTATTTAATCTTGTTCATATCAATCATTCAATATCCCATATATTATCCATGGTTATTTCCTTTGCCCTAGTGACATTTATTAATGTGGTTGTCGGGGAACTGGCACCTAAATCTTTTGCCATCCAGAAAGCTGAAACGGTTACTCTTTTATTTGCTAGACCGATGATCTGGTTTTACAAATTGTTTTATCCCTTCATCTGGCTGCTTAATACTTCCTCGAGGAAGATTACGGGGCTATTCGGGCTTAAACCAGCCTCAGAAAACGAGTTAGCCCATTCAGAGGATGAATTAAGGATAATTCTTTCTGAAAGTTATCAAAGCGGTGAAATTAATGAATCAGAATTAACCTATGTAAATAACGTATTTGATTTTAATAATCGAATTGCCAAAGAAATTATGGTACCTAGAACTGAAATGGTAGGTATTTCTATCGATGATCAGCCGAAAAATATCCTTTCGCTCATGAAAGAACAAAAATATACACGCTATCCCGTTATTAACGGTGATAAGGACAACATTATTGGTATTGTGAATATCAAAGATATCTTAACCACAAAAATATCGAATGACATTGTAAATAAGAAGTCGATTAAGCCTTTCGTCAAACCGGTCATTAGCGTAATTGAAACGATCCCCATTCAAAATTTACTGTTGAAAATGCAAAAGGAAAGAACTCATATGGCCATCCTACTAGATGAGTTCGGGGGTACTTCGGGTATTGTTACTGTTGAAGATATCCTTGAAGAAATTGTTGGGGAAATCCGCGATGAATTTGATGCAGATGAAGTTTCTGAGGTCCGAAAAATCAAGGACCAGCATTATATTATCAGCGGTAAAGTTCTTATTGAGACAGTCAATGACCTTTTGGGTACATCGATTTCAAATAAGGATTTAGACACAATCGGCGGCTGGTTTTTGTCTAAAAAATTCGATGCTGAAATTGGTGATAGCATTGAATTGGACGGATTTTCATTTAGAATAAAGGAAATGGAAGAACATCATATATTATTTATGGAGATACAGAAACTGGCTGAACAGGAGTTAACATTTCCTGAAAAATCGGTATCATAATGACTAGTAAAAAAACGGACTGAATTTTGAATTCAGTCCGTTTTTAACTTTTTATGGTACGATGTTCCCCGCTGCCTTGTAAATTTGATACCATTCTTCCCTCGTCAATCTGATTTCAGCACCTTTACATGCCGCTTTCATCCGCTCTGGATTGGTTGTGCCAAGTACCACCTGGATGTTAGCAGGATGACGGGTAATCCATGCAGTGGCTATGGCAGTATTCGTTACGTCATACTTTTCGGCAATGGTGTCTACTACTTCATTTAATTTTGGAAAACGATCCAAATCACCTAAAAACGATCCTTCAAAGAAACCGTGCTGATAGGGTGACCATGCTTGCATCGTAATATCATGTAAACGACAATATTCCAAAATACTGCTATCGCGGTTTATCGCTTGGTCATTCTTCATATTTAAGGTAATACCCGAGTCAATCATCGGTGTGTGCGCAATACTAAACTGGAGTTGATTGACCACCAATTTATGCGGTATATATTTTTGTAAAAGTTCAATCTGTGCAGGATTATGATTTGATACGCCAAAATACTTGACCTTGCCGCTAGAATGCAGCTCCTCAAACGCCTCCGCTACCTCGGCAGGTTCCATCAATGGATCTGGGCGATGCAGCAACAGAATATCAAGATACTCTGTTTTTAATCGATTTAAAATCCCATTAACAGACTCAATGATATGTTCCTTCGAAAAGTCAAAATAGCCCTCTGGTGAAATAATACCGCATTTACTTTGGATGATCATTTTTTCACGGATGCTCGAATTCATTTGAATGGCATCAGAAAAAATCTCCTCACACTTGCCCTTACCATAAATATCGGCATGATCAAAAAAGTTGATTCCTTCCTCCATTGCTGTTCTGATTAACTTCTCGGATTCAGGCAATGACAGCTGTGTTAATCGCATATTACCCATAATCATATTTGAAACAGTTAAGTCAGTATTAGCGATGTTTATGTATTTCATTTTGTCCCCTCCTTTTATTTTTATCTCTTTTATTATACTCTTGTCAGGAGGCACAATAAAATGCAATGCTCTCTAAAAGCACTGCATTTGTTAAAGTGAACATATTACCACTAATGTCCTTGGACTAACTCCTCCCGGTCATCTGCTTGAGGTGGTTCCTCCATCCATCCTTTTCTAATCATCATTTTGGCACCATCCCCAGCATAAAGTGACACTTCCGGTATTAAGGAGGCATATTTCATTCCAATATCCCTTCGCAGACTTGCTGCCATTGAGATAGCGTAATTACCAATTCCCGACATATTCATTGATGCAATATGAAACATCATTAGCTTGTCAGAGAAAATCCTAGATGTAAAATCTAAAACATTTGCATCCGAACTCATCGGAACAGGCAGTTCTTCTTCCTTTAAAAAGTTACCAAAGATATCCATATGATCCCGAGCCATTTGCATCCCTCTTACAAAAAACTGCTTCACGTCTTTGTCCTCAGCTATTTGGGCAAATCCCGTGATCAATGCTTTTCCAATTGCATTCGTTTTCAAATTAAAAAATAAATGGCTGATTTCCACAGAAGTTATGGCCCTTTTCTTACCCAAAAAGCCTGCTAAAAAATGATTCTGCTTCACAAATTCTACAGAATCAGGTGGTGTGATGTAGGGTGGCTTTATGTATGTTCCTTGTTTCAACAACAAGTTCCGTGTTAAATCCTGTAATTCAATAGCAGCGTTTAGGACACTTTTATGAAAAGTGACTATATCAGGGCGAGTGGCAAGTCCTAAAACACCACCACTTGCCTGCATGGCAATAATTGACATGTGCCTCAGATAGGTTAAGACAAACGTATCAGAAAACAGCTTTGGTGCTTTTGTGTTTACATCTTGGTCGGTAAATCCCATTGGTGTAGGGAAATCCTCTCTTTTAAATATATCCTCCATTATTAATATATTCTTTTTTGCCGTGTTTAAGGTAAATTCAACGATCGGTCGAACCTCCTCGTCCTCCACAGTCTCTAAATAATATCTATTTACACACACTGCCAATGAGTCATTCATATATTGCGTCCATAATCCACTCATTTCGGCAGCTGTTAAAGGTATCTTTGATTTGTCCTCCATATGTATACCCACTCCAATGATCTAATCTATATGGAGATAGTATTCACAAATAAAGAAAAATTTATAAATATGATTAATCAACCACTTTTAATACTTTTGCTCTAAACCAAGCAATTGTTTCTTCATCTCTAATCCACCGCGATAGCCTGTGAGCGAGCCATTTTTTCCAACAACACGATGGCAGGGCACAGTAATCAATACAGGATTTGCACCGATTGCCGATCCTACTGCACGGACTGCCGACGGTTTATCGATATGGTTTGCGATATCGGAATAGGACCTTGTCTCCCCAAACGGAATCTCACAAAGTGCATTCCAAACAGCAACTTGAAAATCTGTACCTTGATAATCAAAAGGGACAGAGAAATTCATCCGCTTCCCCTCGAAATATTCAATTAGTTCCGTTACATAAGGCTCTAGCTCCTCCCTATCTTCCACAAGAAGGACCCCCGGGAACTGCTTTTCCGCCCATATGGTCAATTCCTCTAATGACTTGTTCAGTGACCCAACGTAGCATAGTCCTTTGTCTGTTGCAGCTATATATAAATTCCAATCCTTAAATGTAAGCAGCGACCAATATATCGTTATCTTATTCATTGATTTCATAACGTCGTTCCTCCCATCCAATTTCTTTGGAAATGGTTCTCCTACTGAAATTTCCTATTTTCAATTGATCCACCTCTAGTTTCTATTATAACCTTCGATTAGACTGTAGGTAAGCATACAAGAAGATGGAAAAGCAACAAATCGAAAGTAATTTTTGTGATAATAGTAGTAGAAATTAAAGTGGAGGCATTGAAATGAAAGAAGATCAACAAGACTGGCAGGAGATCGATGGGACCATTCTCATCAACCTACCAGATGATTTTAATAGTAAGGCCAACCTTGGCTATTTAGTGCGCAATAAAAATGAGTGTATGTTTGAGGTTGAGAACGAAATGATCACGAGGGTGATTGTCGTTGGCGAAACACGAACTTTAGTACAAATACACGTGAATAACAGCAATCAAATGGTCGTCAGGTTCTTAAACGTGTCCAGACCTCTAAACCGGTCGCAGCGCGCTGGAGTTGTCCAATATATTCGTGAATGGTTTGATCTCGATCGCGATTTAACACCATTTTATGCAATGGCAAAAGCAGACCCACTACTTAAGTGGCCTGTCCAACAATTTTATGGTTTGCGTGTAATCGGGGTTCCCGATTTATTTGAGGCCCTTTGTTGGGGAGTTTTAGGGCAGCAAATCAATCTAGCATTTGCCTACAGCTTAAAAAGACAATTTGTTGAAAAGTTTGGTGATTCAATCAAATGGAATGGGCGGATCTATTGGATCTTTCCAACTTGCGAACAAATTGCCCTCGTAACACCTGCAGATTTGGCTGATATTAAAATGACATTGAAAAAGAGTGAATACATCATTGGCATTGCCCAATTTATGGCCAGCGGTAAATTATCAAAAGAAAAATTAATGAGAATGGAAAACCTTAAAGAAGTTGAAAAAAGTTTAATTACTATCCGCGGAATTGGTCCATGGACAGCGAATTATGTAATAATGCGCTGCTTACGTAATCCCTCGGCATATCCGATTGATGATGTCGGACTGCACAACGCCATTAGGCATCTAACCAAGGCGATGAATAAGCCTGCGAAGGAAGAGCTTTTGAAGCTTTCTATACGCTGGGAGGGCTGGCAATCCTATGCCACGTTTTATCTATGGCATGTTCTATATTAAATAAAGCGTTGCACTTTATAACAAAAAATTCAGGATTTACCCAATGTGCAAGGGGTGCCATTATCTAGTATGTAATTGGATGATTCATTAGAATCACATTTTAGTATTCTTAATCGTGCGTTAGTTTTGTTATAATATACTTCAGTATGGGATTGTCGAAAGAAGAAATCGGCAGTATTCATATATAAAAAGCCAGAATCTATTTTGATCCTGGTTTAAAAGTAAGCAAAAAGTGAGGCAAAATGTATGATTTCCTTTTTAAAAGAAAAAACAGCTAATTTATTTACAGGATATTTTGCCTTAACCATGGCGACTGGGGCTTTGTCTATTTCTTTATTTCTCCTCGACGTTCACTTCATGGCAAAAATTTTACTTTATGCAAATAGTTTATTTTATATTATTTTATGGATATTAACTATATTGCGATTAATATGGCATTTTCCGAAGGTAATAGCGGATCTAACTAGCCACGAAAAGGGTCCAGGTTTTTTCACACTTGTTGCTGGAACTTGTGTTTTTGGCTCCCAATTAATCATCGTTGGAGACGTTTATCACTTAGCAAAATACTTGTGGTTTTTTTCTATTTTCTTGTGGCTACTTATCATGTATTCCTTTTTCTTTTCTGTAACCATAAGAAAGGAGAAACCCAGGATTGCTCAAGGGATTAATGGTGCATGGTTAATCGCTGCTGTTGCGACGCAATCGGTATCTGTTTTAGGAACACTATTATCTCCACATTTTACAAATGGGAAAGAAATTATTTTATTTTTTACATTCTCCATGTTTTTATTAGGCTGTATGTTATACCTAAACATTATTGCATTAATCTTTTATCGATTTACATTTGTTGATTTTAAACATGAATCACTAACACCCCCTTATTGGATTAATATGGGTGCTGTTGCTATCGCGACGTTAGCCGGGTCAAACTTAATTTTAAATGCCAAACATTCAACACTATTGACTGAGGTTATTCCATTTTTAAAAGGGTTTACACTATTTTATTGGATTACGGGAACCTGGTGGATCCCATTGTTATTCATACTGATGATTTGGAAATATATTTATGAAAAAATTCATATAACATATGACCCACAGTTTTGGGGGATGGCGTTCCCTTTAGCTATGTATACAACTTGTACCATTCAACTTTCCAAGGCATTAGAATTTCCCTTCCTAATGGTTGTACCTAAAATAATGATTTTTATTGCGATAACCGTTTGGATATTAGTGTTTTTAGGGCTTATTAGATCGTTCTTCATTAAAAATAAAATCAATACATACCCAAGATAACCAAACAAAAGACCTAGATGCTACTAGGTCTTTATTTATTGTTCCGAAAGTACAATGTGAAAGGATGAAAGGGTAGACCCCTATTACGGCCTTTCTAAAAATGAAAACCAGATTTAGGAGTAAAAAGAGGTAGAACAGATTTTTAGACCGGGAATTGATAAGTAACGAACTGAAACGAAAGCATAATAAAAGACGCTACTCTTTAAAGTAGCGTCTTAAGTGATGACCTGTGAGGGATTCGAACCCACGACCCCTTCCCTGTCAAGGAAGTGCTCTCCCACTGAGCTAACAAGTCGCTTATTAAGTACAAATTTAATTATAGTAAAAAAACCAAAAATGTCAATAGCCATTTTCTTTTAGCATGATTAAAAATCTCCCCACGAATAGAACATACATTCCTGATTAACTTGAATAAAGAACTAACGTTCGGTTATAATGGTATTATTGATAATCGAAGGAGTGATCCAAAATGGATGGACTTTTAATCAGATCAATCGAAGAACATATGCCATTGGAGATGATATACCTTGCAGAAAATCAAGAATTATCACAGCGCAAACTCATTGTAAAGGAAGTTCATGATGACTACATTCGCGCCTATTGTTTGACACGGAAACAAATGCGGACCTTTAAACGCGAAAATATTTTATCGATTATGCCTGACTCTCGTTCGATTCATCGCTACCTTCATTAAACCTGCCTGCCCACACATCCACCAACCCTTCACCTTCTGAAAGCATTTCCACAACGATTGTGGTAAAATGCATTTGTACTATTCGAATCATGGGGGGAATTGTCGTAATGGAATTTCCAAGAGGCACAATCAAAGAACTTACCTTTCAAAGTAACGAACTTGGAGAAGAAATGCAGCTCCTTATTTATCTGCCTGCAAACTTCTCGCCGCTCTATAAATACTCGCTGCTAATCGCTCAGGATGGACGGGATTATTTTCAGCTTGGTCGAATTGGTCGATTGGCAGATGAGTTTCTTTTTGAACGAGAAATTGAAAATATAATTATAGTTGGGATACCCTATAAGAATGTGGAAGACCGCCGACGAAAGTACCACCCGGACGGTGAGCAAAATCAACAATACATACGGTTTCTTGCGCATGAATTAGTGCCTTTTCTTGATAAAGAATTTCCTACCTACCATATGGGCTCGACAAGGGCGCTAATTGGTGACTCTTTAGGGGCAACCGTCTCATTAATGACTGCGCTTTATTACCCGCATACCTTTGGGAAAGTGCTGCTACAGTCTCCTTTTGTTAACGATAAGGTATTGAAATTAGTCGAAGAGTTTAAAGAGGCACAGCTAATCGAGATTTATCACGGTATTGGCACACAAGAAATAGAAGTAAAAACTACCGATGGAAAAACAAGTGATTTCTTAAGCCCCAACCGACAGCTTTCCAAAGTGATGACGGAGAAACCTTTTACCTATTTTTATGAAGAATTTAGGGGCAATCATACATGGACATACTGGCAGCCGGATTTAAGACGTGCCCTTAAAATGATGTTTTAGTCTAACAGACATTACATTAGTACTAAAGTCATTTTATATATTTTGAAAATTTGCTATAATAACAAGAAGTCCTATGTTATTTTACTAAAATATTTTAATTCAATGGAGGTAAACGTATGAAATTTGGTGTAGTTATTTTCCCATCCAAAAAGCTTCAAGACTTAGTGAATTCTTATCGCAAACGCTATGACCCACATTATTCCCTTATTCCTCCACATGTAACGATAAAGAATGGTTTTGAAGCTCTTGAAGAGGATGCCAAGGAATATGCTGATAAATTACGGCAAATCGCTGGCAATACAAAACCTTTCACCTTAAAAACATCTAAAATTAGCTCTTTTCAACCTGTAAATAATGTTATCTATTTTAAAATAGAGCCAACTGAAGAACTTTTAAACTTGCATGCTGAGATTAAACAGGAATTTAACGAACAAACGACAGACTATGCCTTTGTGCCCCATATTACAATTGGACAAAAGCTTTCCAATGATGAGCACTCCGATGTGTTTGGTTCACTAAGGATGACTAAAGTGAATCACGAAGAAACGGTGGACCGCTTCCATTTACTTTATCAATTGGAAAATGGATCATGGACTGTTTATGAAACTTTTCGTCTGGGAAAGGAATAGGTTATCGTGAAAGTTAAGATTGTCGAGAATCAAAATGAACTTGAAGATGCTTTTTCTGTTAGAAAGATTGTTTTTGTGGAAGAACAAAATGTTCCGCTTGAAGAGGAAATCGACCAATTCGAGGATGAAGCCACTCATTTTGTCATGTACCAGGAAGGTGCTCCTGTCGGTGCCGGCAGATTTCGGATTGTTGACGGCTATGGGAAAGTGGAACGAATTTGTGTGATGAAAGGAGCCCGAAAGACAGGTACAGGCAAGGCGCTTATGAACGAAATAGAAAGCTATGCCCAAATGCAGGGATTACACAAATTAAAACTTAATGCCCAGACACAAGCCATCCCCTTCTATGCTAGACTTGGCTATGAAGTAGTCTCAGAGGAATTTATGGATGCAGGAATTCCCCATCGAACGATGATTAAAGAAGTTTAACCTCTACACTTGCCAATCCGTGGCAAGTGTTTTTTCTATTTTTGGATAATAAAGCAAACACTTTCCGTTCCCCACCTGTTTTGTTATGATAGAACATGTCTTACTTCAAGAAATAGAGGTTTAAATATGAAAATAGCTATCTATAAAAATCAGACTATTGATCTCACTAAACTAGCACGGGATCAATTTCAAAAAATATATCTTGCTGGAAAAAATAATGAGCTCCACTGCCCTTGTTGCAATGAGAAGGTGCGCATGTATCTTGGAATCTATGGTAACCCATATTTTTTCCATCCTCACTCACCGGAAAGGCATTGTCCGGACCCGCTTCCTCCCATTGTTAAAATGGACGATCATGAACAGCACTATATCGAGAGGAACGGATTTAAGATCCCGCAGGGCAGAACCATTACTGCGCCCCCTACAGATTTAGAACTCTTCAAACCTGCAAAACACATTGAATACACTGTCCCGTTTAACCAACCAATTGGAAATTTCCCTCGTGATTATCCACCCTATTTACAGCAGCTTGCTGAAAATGGGACCATCCTTGATCAAAGTCAGGCTGAAGCCGTCATGGAAACCGAGGGCTCGTTATTAGTCCTTGCAGGTGCTGGAAGCGGGAAGACCCGGGTGCTCACAGCACGTACGTCCTATATGCTGAATGAAAAACAAATCGATCCAAGTTCTATCATGCTTGTCACCTTTACTTCAAAGGCCGCCGCTGAAATGAAGAATCGTTTGCAGTCGTATCCAAATATGAAAAGAGAAACAATCAATCGCATCGTTACCGGCACGTTTCACAGTATTTTCTATCGGATCCTTATGTTCCATGATGGAGCAAATTGGTCATCTGACAAACTGCTGAAAAAAGAATGGCAGCGGGATAAAATTTTGAAGGCCGCCGGTAAAGAGCTTAACCTATCTGAAAAGGAATTTGCCTATGACTTAGTGTTGCAGCAAATTGGTTTTTGGAAAAACTCACTTCTGTTTCCAAATGAGGTGCAGCCCATAACTGAGTGGGAAGAAAAGGCTGCATTCCTTTATCGAAAGTATGAGGAATATAAACAACAGGAAGGACTATTTGATTTTGACGATATGCTTATAGGCTGCCATCAGCTTCTAAGGAATACTCCTGACCTGCTTGAACAATATCAAAATCGTTTTCATTACTTTTTAATTGACGAGTTTCAAGATATAAACAAGGTTCAATACGAACTCATTAAACTACTTTCTGGTAAACATCGAAATGTATGTGCTGTTGGCGATGATGATCAAGCGATTTACTCCTTCAGGGGAAGTGATCCCACCTATTTGCTTGAGTTTGAAAAAGACTTTCCTTATTCTAAATTGGTTACCTTAGACCAAAACTATCGATCTTCCCATGAAATTGTCGCAGCCGCCAATCAAATGATTGCTGCGAATAAAGTGAGAAGAACAAAGAAGATGAAGGCACAATTTACATCTGGAGCGCTGCCGTTGTTATTTTTCCCTTACGATGAGGAGGAAGAGGCAACCATGATTGTCACAGATATCCAGGAGCAGATTGCGAAGGGAGCAAACCCTGGGGATTTTGCGATTCTTTATCGGACAAATGTCGCCTCACGGTCAATATTTGAACGATTGGCCAGCTCAAATCTGCCGTTTAAAATTGACCAGGATGCAGAAAGCTTTTATGACCGCTATATTGTCAGAAGTGCCCTTTCCTTTTTAAAGGTTTGCTTAAAGGAAGATGACCCACAGGCGCTCGCAGATATTTTGCCGTTATTATTTTTAAAACAAACAGTTCTTAAAGATATTAAAGCAGAGAGCATCCTCAAAGATTGCAGTTTTCTTGAGGCCCTGTCACACTTGAAAACTGCACACGTCTTTCAAGAGAAAAAGTTAAAAAAGACCGTAACCCTGATACGCGGCCTGAAGCATTTGTCCCCCATTTCAGCCATTGAAAAGATTGAAAAAGACATTGGGTTTCTTGATTTTCTAAAGAAACGGGGTAATGAATCGAGTAAACTTGAAAAAGGTTCCGATGATCTTAAGGACCTTAAAGTGGCTGCAAAAAGCTTTACATCTATCGAGGCATTATTAGTTCATGCAGAGCATATGACAGCCATGAACAAGGAAATTAAGAAGTTAAGCAAGCATTTTACGGATGCGATCAGCCTTAGCACCATCCACAGGGCCAAAGGACTTGAGTACCAAACCGTTTATATGGTTGGGGCTGTAGATGGAAGCCTGCCACATGATTTTGCCCTTGAAGCTTACCGAAATGGCGATTTTACAGCGCTCGAAGAAGAGAGACGATTATTTTATGTAGCAATGACCCGTGCCAAAGAGCAGCTTTATATCTCCTTACCAAGCAGCAGACGAGGAAAAAAAGCAAACCGCTCTAGATTTCTAGCACCCATTAACAAAAAGAAGAAGACCGATTCCTAAAATTTAGGATTGGTCTTCTTCTTTTTATTTCTTATTCATCATGTTAGCAATTGTATTAAAATCAAGCTGCTTCCCATCATTAATGATAGATTTCACAATTTGATCTTCCATGTCCTTACTTACCGGTTTATTAGCAATTTGAGACACTCTGCGAATCACATTACGGACTGTTTTTTCATCTTTAAAATTTGCATTCTGTAAGGAGTTAGCTAAGTCAAAGATGTCTTTCATATTAACGCCCGTTTTCTTTTCGATGTTTTTAAAGAACCCATTATCCATGTTCAAAACTCACACTCCTTCATAAACTACTTTATTGTATGAAGGAAAAAGAAAATTGTGAATAAAGGGGAAAGAAAGGGCTGGCCACTTTTTCAGGCCAGCCCCTCCCATCTAAATAAGCTTACTTATTAATAGAAGCTTGCACCGACAATGATTAAAAGGATGAACAATACAACGATTAATACGAAAGTAGAACCTCCGTAGAAACCGCCACCGCCGTAGCCGTAGCCGCCATATCCAAAGCACATAGACTGTCACCTCACTTAAGTAATCTCATTAATAACATATGAAATGACTTTATAAAGTGTATAGGCATGACAACCTATTCGAAAAGGTAGAAAAAAAATGTACTTTTACCCTTTTGGTTTAAAAATAAGGGCCCCAATAAATCCAAATATAATGGCTGCGGAGATTCCTGAACTTGTTACTTGAAACATCCCTGTTAATACGCCAATAATTCCATGTGCTTGTGCATCCTGCATCGCTCCATGCACTAAGGCATTCCCAAAACTGGTGATTGGAATGCTTGCTCCTGCTCCGGCAAAATCCACTAATGGTTCGTATAACCCGAATCCATCCAAAACTGCTCCGATGACAACAAGCAGACTTAAGGTATGGCCCGGAGTTAGTTTTGCAACATCAAATAAAAGCTGCCCTATCACACAAATTAACCCGCCAATCACAAATGCCCAAAAGAACATTGCCAGCATTTACCTCACCCCTTTTCTTCATTCATCTCTATTGCAACAGCATGGGCAATACATGGAATGGATTCATTTTGCTGAAAACTGAGCGGCGACAATAATGCCCCCGTAGCGACAACTAATATTCGTTTATAGGTACCCTTTTTTAACTGATTAAGAAGATGTCCATATAAAACAGTAGCAGAGCACCCTGCACCGCTTCCACCGGACTGAACCGGTTGATCCTCTTTATACATTAATAATCCGCAATCCTGAAATTGTTTTCTTTGCATATTCAAACCGCTTTTGTTGAGCAATTCAAATGCCGTATCGTGGCCGACTCTCCCTAGATCACCGGTAACGATTAAATCGTAATAGGATGGATCCAATTGCAGGTCGCGGAAATGAGCCATGATTGTATCTGCCGCTGCCGGTGCCATTGCCCCGCCCATGTTAAACGGGTCTGATAGACCCATATCAACGACCTTTCCGATGGTTGCTGCGGTTGTCACTGGATGCTGCTTACCTGGTTCATTCGGCTCTACAAGTGCTACACCGGCACCTGTAATCGTCCATTGCGCTGTCGGTGGCTTTTGGCCACCATATTCAGTCGGATAACGGAACTGCTTTTCTACCGCAGCATTATGGCTGGAGGCACCTGTCAGTACGTATTTTGCCCCTTCATAATTTACGACAAAGGATGAGAGTGCCAAACCCTCCATGGATGTGGAGCAGGCACCGAAAAGACCAAAATAGGGAATTTGCATCGTTCTTGCTGCAAAGCTGGTTGGCGTAATTTGATTAATTAAATCCCCGGCAAATAAAAATTGCACCTGCTCTTTTTGAATATTCCCCTTTTGTAATGCCACTTTTATTGCCTCTTCAAGCAATAAACGATGAGCCTTCTCATACGACTCTTTTCCCATCCATAGGTCCTCAAATAATAAATCAAAATCATTTGCCAATTTGCCATTTGCCTCAAACGGTCCGCCTGTAACGCCTGTGGCTGTGATCATTGGCCGATTGGCGAATACCCATGATTGATGCCCTCTTAGCAATTACAACACCCCCCAAATGATGAGTAGTGTTTTAATTAATGCAACCACAAATGCAGAGAATACGCCGAAGAGGATGACGGAACCTGCCAGTTTAAACATATTCCCGCCCACGCCCAGCACAAACCCTTCTGTCCGATGCTCAATCGCAGCTGAGATCACAGCATTTCCAAAACCGGTAACTGGCACGGCACTCCCTGCACCTGCAAATTGTCCCATTCGATCATAAACTCCCCATCCCGTTAATAGCATCGAGAAAAAGACCATCGTTGCCACAGTCGGATTTCCAACACTCTGCTCAGTAAAATTAAAAAAATATATGTAAAAATAACTGACTGCCTGACCAATAGCACAAATGAGGCCGCCAAC
The DNA here is from genome assembly GCF_030915505.1 of Neobacillus sp. OS1-2. GTDB lineage: Bacteria > Bacillota > Bacilli > Bacillales > Cytobacillaceae > Neobacillus. The sequence goes on along the minus strand of NZ_CP133265.1, from coordinate 3,345,990 downwards.
CAAAAATGCCTTGATGCAATTCTTTAGAACTGGTCTCTTTAACTCATGCTTTTGCTGCAGCTGTTGATAGTTTCGCTGCTGCGGGGTCATGTTTTGTTGCTGCTCCTTGTTCGCCATCTTCATTCTCCCTTCTTACTTTATGTCTTCCGTCATTTTGACGATTTCCTTAAAGCGTTTTTCGGCATCGTGCTTTGAAAAGTTTTTGGAATGCATCTTTTCATCCAGCCTCACGGTTTCAAGAAAAATTTTATAGTCGCTTGATACTGTAAATTCTTCTTTCGGAAACTTTTTCTTCAACTTTTTGGTTACTCCCTTTTCGATTTTTTTCATTTTAAATCTGTGTAAATGCTTTACCTTATATGCAACTAGAGTATCCCCTTTTCCTTTCACAACAGCGATATCGTAAAGTTCCGGAAAAGTACTGACCACCTCTTTAATCTCATTGACCTTGTGGTTCTTCTTTGTTTTGTCCGTCATAAGAGGAGTGGGATTTGTTGTCTTTATCAACGCTAGTTGACTGTCCTTTTCTTGTTGCTTATTGTTACAAGCTCCTAATAAAAATAAACAAGTGACCAAAATCAATCCGTATCTAGTGATCATTTTATCCCTTTCCTTGTCCCATTTTTTATACTGACTAGTACTATCTAGTTTTTTCGCAATTCGCGGAAATTATGACTGGATAACAAATTTTTGCGCTTCATCAAAAAAAACTGCCGGATTACCAGCAGTTCTTCCCTTACTTGGATGACTTTTTACCGCACCCGCAGCCCTTTTTCCTCTTTGTGTTTGAGGATTGGATGGTTTTTGTTCCCTTGCTTTGCTTTTTGTTGTTCATGTTTCCACTCTCCCCTGAAATTCTTTTTCTACTAGTTAGAATATGAAACGGATAAAAGTCTTGTCTCAGCGAAAGAATTAATTTTTAAATAAAATATTGTACGAATACCTCTACGATTGCAGCCAAGCCGGCAACCGCTAATATAAGGATGATTGGCGTTGAAACTACTGGGAATATATAATAAAACACGACAATGAGGGCTGCCGCCCAAATTCCTGTACACCAGTAACAGCTGAGCAGTTCACCCATAAATTTCTTAAATCCTGTTTTTTTAGGAAGGTAATAAACATCTTTTTCTCCCTCTTCATTCTCTTCCACTACTTCATCGAAAAATGGCTCGCGAATAAACTCGGTGATTTTATCGAAAACAAGTAATCTTGTTAGCCGAAAGCTCGAAAGTGATAATATAACAAAGCTTAAAAAGGTTATTTTCATCCCAAATTGATCCTTTCTATGTGAAATTAACCAAACATCCGCCTAATTTTGCCAAACAAGGCAATTGTCCGTAACCCAAAAGCGGTCTGTGAAATATGTTAGTAATGTAAGATATATCACGGAATAAGGAGGAAAAATAAATGGGTTGTGGAAATAATAATAACGATTTTCGCACTGGTAACTGTGTGTGTGAAGTAGTTCGTGCCATTAAAGATATCCAAGATAATGCCGTAGAAGAAGAATGTGCAGAGTGTTCCAGTTGTTTTACGGAGCCTTTAGGATCAATGGTGTCTCCTGCTAGGAGAGAGCCTGTTGATACACGGGTGTTTGTATTAAGTACAGCAGACGGGTCACCGTTTCATGCATTTTTAACACATGAGGGCAATGCTTGTGTATCCATCTACTTCCGCGTAGAAGAGGTATTCGATAATTGCTGTGCCACACTTCGCGTGTTAGTACCTGGACACCGCGATAGCAGCGGACACTTTGCTCCAGTGAACCTTGTTTCAAGCAGCGATAAATGCTGTGTTGACCTTACAAAGGTTTGCCAGGTTGAAAGATTCCGCGCAAGCAGAGATTGCATCACAGTTGACTTAAGCTGCTTCTGTGCAGTCCAATGCATTGCCGACGTTAACCTAGGTTTATGTGATTAAGGAAGATATCCAATGAAATGAGCCAGTCGGTAAATCGGCTGGCTTCTTTGTTTCCTTGTTTACACTTTTTTTATCCCAATCATCATGACATCCTTTAATTCTTCTATAGGTAAGGTTTTTGATGTTTGATCATGAAATGTTATGGTTACCTGGTGCTGATTGTATTCGGCTAGGTATCCTTGATAGTTTCCTTCAACTGTATAAAAGTTGCACGGGACTGGAGGCAGTACTTTTGGAAAATTGATTAGATAGTCTAAACGCTCGGTTAATTCCATTTCCTTAAAGGGTTTTACTCTTTTTAATGAAGGCCGTGATGTTTGCTGTTGCTGTACCGCATGCGGAGTTTCTGCTTTCACTATTTCAATCGGAATTTGCTCTTGGAAAAGCTCCTTTTTTGCAAGTGAAATTTTCTTTAGGGTTTCTTTTCCCTGCGGTGCTACTTCCTCTGGTGTTTCCTGCTCTTTCCTGTTTGTATAAACTTCCTGCATGTTATTGTTTGTTGGAGTCCTTGAAAATGACTGATGGACATATAAAAGCGGACCCCTGCTCTTCATTTTCGACATGCATGGCACCTCCTATCGACGTAATTCCTACACTTTATATGTATGCGAAATGCCTATACCGGTTCATATGGTTTTTTCACTTAGTAAAAGAATACATAATAAAAGCCCGCTTATTTTAAGCGGGCTTGGTTAAAATCGTATTAAAGAATATGGAATCCGGAATCAACGTGAATGTTTTCACCGGTAATTCCACGAGAAAGGTCACTGAAAAGGAATACAGCCGTGTCGCCAACTTCTTCTGGTGAAGTGGTTCTCCGTAATGGTGACTTCTCTTCAATTTCATTTAAGATAGTGTTAAATTCCCCGATAGCTTTAGCTGATAAGGTGCGAATCGGTCCTGCAGAGATAGAATTTACTCGAATTCCATATTGCCCAAGGTTTGCGGCTAAATAGCGGACGCTGGCATCTAAAGATGCTTTCGCGACACCCATTACATTATAATTCGGAATGGCACGTTCCCCGCCTAAATAGGTTAAGGTCACAATACTGCCGCCTTCCGTCATCAGGCCTTGTGCTTCTTTTGCAACAGCTGTTAAGGAAAATGCACTGATATTTTGCGCAAGCAGGAATCCATCCCTTGATGTGTTAACAAATTCACCTTTCAGCTCCTCTGTTTTAGCAAAGGCAATACAGTGTGCCAGCCCGTGAATCGTTCCCACCGCCTCTTTTATTTGGGCAAAACAAGTGGCAATCGCTTCATCACTAGTCACATCACAAGGTAAAACAAGTGTCCCTTCGGCTTCCAAAGAATTGGCTAATTCGCGAACACTACTCTCAATTCTTTCACCTGCATACGTAAAAATCAATCTTGCTCCTGCATTATGCAGTGAACGGGCAATTCCCCATGCAATACTTCGTTTATTTGCCACACCCATTACAACATATGTTTTTCCGGTTAAAGAAAGATTCATATTTAAAAGTCCTCCTAGGATAATTACAAGATATTAGCACTTGGTACTAATTTTACACTAATTTCCCACAAATGAAAAGCATGTGATTTTTTAAAACGGTTTCTGCTAGCAGATTTCACAAAACTCCAATTCTCTTTTCAACTCATCTACATATTCCTTCGAGCCCGTTACAATCAAGCGGTCATGCATCTGTAATTCTGTATCACCATGGGGTACGATTGAATCCTTGCCTCTAAAAATCCGAACAATAATGATATCACCCGTAAAGGGGAATTTTCGTAATGACATTTCTTCAAAATATGGATTCTTCATCACTATTTCAAAAAGTCCTTCTTCCTCGTTCGTAAGAATATTCATGAGGGTTGGTGACTCAATTAATGCCCTAAGCAGCGTTTGCGATGATTTAAATGCAGAATACATTTCGATCCCATGCTCACGCAGACTTTGCTCCAAATCAGGGCTTTCAATTCGGGCAATAACCCTTGGAACGTGATTTTCTTTGGCAGCGATAGAAAGGGTCGCATTTCGGTTCTCATCACCGGTTGAAATGACCACAATTTCTGATTGAAAAACTTTTGTTTGGGAAATGGTATCGAGTGAATAATCCGGGATTTCCACGATATCAAATAGTGAATTTGCAATCTGTTTTTCCGACTTTTCCATTTTTGGATGATAAAGGATCGGATCATATAGACCCGATTTTAAATCCCGCGATACTGGCAATGTAACTTGATTGGCCCCCAAGAAAGCGACACTGACCTTTTTTCCTGCTACCGTCTCTTTAGGGAACAGCTTCTTAAACACAATCGGGGTAAAAATGGATGTGATGACTGCAACCAAAATTAATGTTCCCTTCATATGTTCTGTAATAACCCCTATTCTCTCCCCAATCGTTGCCGCCGCAATGACGAGTGACAGGGTTGAGGTGAGTAAAAAACCTGAAGAAATAACTGTTTTCATATCATACCAAATTTTCAAGAGATATACTGGTACTAGCTTTGATAATAACAGTCCGATCAGTAAAAGCGGGATTAACAACAAGAGCTTCTTCTCACTAAATAAGGACCACACATCAAGATTCACACCAACCATCACGAAAAATATCGGAATTAAAAACCCGTAGCCAAAGGAATCAAGCTTATGTACAAGGTCTTGGTTGGGTGATAATAAGGAGACGAGCACGCCCGCTAGAAAGGCTCCAAGAATATTTTCAGCACCGACTGATTCAGATAAACCTACTAAGACGATAATCAGTGTGAACACCGCTCTTGTTCCAATCTGGACAGTCCCAGTCGACAATGTCTCAATAAAGGTGCGATTCTTAAATCTTTTGCCTACAAAATAAAGGACGATCCCGGCAGCGAATAAAATTAACAGTAACCATGTATTTCCGTGCCCTGCTTCATACAGCGAGACAAAAACGGCGAGCAAAATCATCGTGGCCAAATCTGCAATAACTGCAATTAGTAAAATGATTTGCCCGATAACAGTCTTCATTAGGTGCGCCTCCTTTAAGGTGGGCACAACCACTCCTAATGAAATCGTGGAAATGATCAATGTCATTAAAAAGGCATTATCGATAAAGCCTGCGATAACAAACAAATAGGATAGTCCTAGAGAAAAAATAAAGACCCCAGTAAAGATGATGCTCGCTACAACAAAGGTATTAGGTTCCTTTTTTCCATTCGGGAGAATTTCCCGCTTTTTACTCCCCGTGAAGGCCGTAAAATCAATTTCAAGTCCACTTAAGAACATAAGAAAGATAAAGCCAAGCGATGAAAGTGTTGAAAGCCAGACATCCTGATGAACGATATTGAAGCCTGTTTTTCCAATAATTAGGCCCATTATGATTTCGGCAACAACCACCGGGATAAAATTTAATTTAAACCGATGAAGGATAATAGGAGTTAAAAAGGCCATTGTGACAACAACAAGTAAGGAAATGACGGATACGTGTTGTTCCATCTTTGTTTCACCTCTCTCAAATAAGGATTCTGATTAAAAACTAACATTAAAACAAAAAATAATGAATAGGAGGATGCAGCATATGAAAATAGATATAATTGGTGATATCCATGGTTGTTTTAGTGAATTAAAAGAACTGATCTCAAAACTTGGCTACAAATGGGACACTGGAGGGATTCCTAGCCATCCAGAAAATAGAGCTCTTGGTTTTGTTGGCGACTTAACTGACAGAGGTCCCGAATCATTGAGAGTGATTGAGCTGGTTTGGGAGCTCGTCACCCAGCGGAACCAGGCATACTACGCGCCCGGAAACCATTGTAATAAGCTATACCGCTTTTTTCTTGGGAACAAAGTCCAAATTGCTCACGGTCTCGAAACAACTGTTGCAGAATATGAATCATTATATAAAAAAGAGCGGCAATCCATTCGTAAAAAGTTTATCGAGCTTTATGAAAAGGCACCATTGTATGTAGTATTAGACAATCATAAGCTCATTATTGCGCATGCGGGAATTAAAGAAGAATTGATCGGGCAAAAGCATGCAAAGGTCAAAGAATTTGTCCTATATGGGGATATCACAGGTGAAAAACACCCTGACGGTTCACCCGTCAGACGAGATTGGGCGAAATCCTATCACGGAGAAGCCTGTATTGTTTATGGGCATACGCCAGTAAAAGCTCCCCGAATCCTCAACCATACATATAACATTGATACCGGAGCCGTGTTCGGCGGGCAGCTTACTGCATTAAGGTATCCTGAAATGGAACTCATTTCGGTCCCTTCTACAATGCCATATGCCGAGGGAAAGTTTAAAAACTTTGATTGAATAGCTTTCTTTTCTACAAATGTTATAGGTTATTCTAACAATTAATCGAAGGATTCTACAAATAATAAGCCTAATTCAACAAAATAGAGGCGATCCCTATAAAAGCGGATCAGCCTCTAAAATATCCCACATATCCTTAGGCAACGGTGCTTCAAATGTCATTTCCTTACCAAGGAATGGGTGTGTAAATATAATTTTTCGGCAATGAAGAGCCTGGCGATTCATCATCGTTGTATCCCCACCGTATAAATCATCCCCAAGCAACGGATGACCAAGGTAGGACATATGTACCCTTATTTGATGGGTTCTCCCCGTTTCAAGCTGTAGCTCTATATGTGTATAGGTACGATATCTTTTAAGCACACGATAATGTGTACAGGCGTATTGACCGTCATCCCGGACTTCTCTTTCAATGATACTGTCCTCTTTACGGCCAATCGGTTCCACAATTGTCCCATTTTCTCCAGCAAAGAGACCAGCTGCAAAAGCCTCATATGTTCTTTTTACCAGCCCGCTCTGCTGCATTTTACTAAACAAATGATGCACGTGCCGATGCTTAGCAATTAATACAATCCCAGAAGTATCACGATCAAGCCGAGTGACGATGTGAGACGTTGCCTCAAGCCCAATTCGCTGATAATAGCCGACAAGTGCATGGGCAAGACTGCCCGAAGGGTGTTCCCTTGAGGGAATCGTATTCATGCCAGGGGGTTTGCAAACTACAAGTAGATACTCGTCCTCAAACAGAATGGTTAACGGAATATCCTCGCCAAGAACTCCAACGCTGGGATGCTCAGCAGGAAACATTACTGTTAGTACATCGCCCTCCCTTAGCTTGTAGCGGACATTTACCTCTTCTTTATTTACCTGGATACTTCCGCCCTTAAACTTGATATCCGTTAAAGCTGTACGTGAGATCTCCTCATTTTTCAAAAAATCCTTTATTAACAATCCAGCTTGTTCGTTTTCTATAACCCATTTCAACGTAAATCGAGAAGTCATTATAAAGGTACCTCTGCTTAATCAGAAATAAACGAATCATGAACTCTTTTCCAAAATGGAAACGGACGGAAGCGGGCAAAGCGGATTTTTTCCTCCGGCACTCTAAATTGAATCGATTTAACGTCTTTATGGAGCAGGGTCAAATGATCAACTGTCACCTGGAAATCAGAGCGGTTAACAGGTTTCAGCATACAGTTATGATGTGCCGGTAGAATTAAGGGTGAACCAACCGTTCTAAATACCTTATTATTAATCGATGCCATTTCTGCAACCTGTATGGCCGAAATCGAAGGATGGATAATTGCGCCGCCGAGGGCCTTATTATATGCCGTACTTCCAGATGGGGTTGAAACACAGAGGCCATCTCCACGGAAGCGCTCAAAATGCTCGCCGCGAATTTCCACATCCATGACAAGTGTCCCCTCCACACTTTTCACAGTCGATTCGTTAAGTGCCAAATATCTTGATTCCTTTCCACCATGCGAGTAACGAATGATCACTTCAAGCAAAGGATATTCAACAACTTGGTAAGGAGTTTTCGCTATCGCGATCACAAGCTTTTCAATTTCATCCGGAATCCAGTCAGCATAAAAACCTAGGTGTCCCGTATGGATTCCGACAAATGCCGTTTTACTCAAACGGCTGCTATAGCGGTGAAAAGCGTAAAGTAATGTCCCATCACCGCCAATAGAAACAACTATATCGGGCTGATCCTCATCGTAAATAAGATCAAAATCAAGTAAATATGTCCGCATTTTATGCATCAATATGTTTGATTTTTGATCTCCTTTTGACGTAATCGCAAATTTCATATTGTTATGCTCCTTATGCAGAATGGCCTTTAAACCAAGGACCTGCCACTAATGTTTTTCCTCTTGCTTCAATTCTTTCTTTCGTGTAAAAAAGGCTTGAGCTTCTTGGATTTCTCCGCGAATTAATGACATTTCCTCATCTAACCGAAAGGCTGCTTCCGAGGCTCGTTGCAGTCTCATCCGGATATCTGATGGAAATGCCCCTTTATACTTATAGTTTAGTGAATGTTCAATGGTCGCCCAAAAATTCATGGCAAGCGTCCTAATTTGAATTTCAGCAAGAATTTTCTTTTCTCCATGGATGGTTTGAACAGGGTATTGAATCACCACATGGTATGAGCGGTACCCGCTGGTCTTTTTATGGGAAATATAATCTCGTTCTTCCACGATTTCAAAATCATTGCGGTTCCTTAATAAATTGACAACCGTATGTATATCATCGACGAACTGGCACATAATGCGCATCCCGGCAATATCTTGCATTTCCTCTTCCAATCTCTCAAGCGGAATCCCCTTTTGATTCGCTTTATCGAGAATACTGGCGATTGGTTTTACACGGCCTGTCACAAATTCGATTGGAGAATGTGAGGAGTCAAGTTCAAATTGCCCCCTCGTCCCCTTTAATTTTATTTTTAGTTCTGAAACAGCTTGTTTATATGGGGCTAAAAATTGATCCCAATGCTTCATGATTCCACCTCAAAAAACAGTTTAGAAAATCCGATCTACCCTTGTAACCATTTCATTCCCATAGTTACTATTACCTTTAATATTACTTATTACATATTCTAATTCATCATGAAAATTGAGTAGTTCTATCTGTTCACCCTCAAATAAAAGGCATACAGGAATCCCCTGTTCGTTTGCAGCCTTTAAGCTGGACCATAATTCTTCAGGTAGAACGATATATGTATAATCTTCTTGGTTCTCCATTAAGTATATGAAGGAATAATGGTCAGAATCCACGAGAATCTGTTCCCCCGGAACTAATCCATTTATCGGTTCATTACTTTCTAATAAAAGTTTGCTTTCTTGCATGTTTGCTTTTAAGATTGTTATTCTTTTCTGCATCCTTCTTCCCTCCATCTTTCACCTTCTCATTTTAGCATAATTCATCCATTTCTCCCAAGGATTGCAGTTGGAATCCTCCAAGTAGACAGGTAACCACATTCATAGGTATGATTAACTAACACCGCCTGCGAAAGGAAGACAACGGATGTCACAAAATATTGAAATTGAATTTAAAAATATGCTTACACACATGGAATATGAGAAATTACTAAAGGCATTCCACATTGAAAAGAGCGATATTTTTTCACAAGAAAACCACTACTTTGATACAGTGAATTTTTCCTTAAAAGGAATTGGTGCTGCATTAAGAATCCGAAAAAAAGGCGATGCCTTCGAAATGACTTTAAAGCAGCCTGCTTCAGTGGGACTTCTTGAAACCAATCAAATCATTAGTGAAGATGAAGCGGTGAACTCCATCAAATTTGGAAAGCTGCCGGGGGGAGAAATTCAATGTTTAATCGAAGCTCAGAAAATCCCTTTTTCGGAAATCCAGTATTTTGGGTCGCTGACTACAAATAGAGTAGAAGTTAACTACAAGAATGGATTACTGGTTCTTGATCATAGTTGCTATCTAACTAAAGAAGATTATGAACTAGAATACGAAGTTGAAAACTATTCAGAAGGGCTGAAGGTATTCAAAGAGCTGCTGGCACAATTTACGATTCCCGAACGGCAAACGGATAATAAAATCCGCCGCTTTTATCAGCAAAAATATACGGAGTCAGACTCTAGCCAATGGTAAGCACAGTATTTTTTACCATTTGATAAATTTCTCCCGTACAACTAAGAAAACAACTCAATGTAAACATTAATAACATATTTGGGTTGAAAATTACCTTTTTCAAGGCAATTCATTTGAGATATGAAATAGGCATTGATAAAATATGAATACAAAAGACTTAAAGGAGTTGTCAACATGATTGAAAAAAAGCCTTCACCTTTTGAGGCCATTGGTGAAGAAACATTAAACACACTTGTCGACACATTTTATGGCCTTGTTGCACAACATCCTGATTTAGCTCCAATATTCCCAAATCAATTTACAGAAATTGCGCGAAAGCAAAAGCAATTCTTGACACAATATTTAGGCGGTCCTCAAGCCTACACAGAGGAACATGGACATCCAATGATGCGTGCACGCCATTTGCCATTTCCGGTTACGCCCCGCCGTGCCGCGGCCTGGTTAGCCTGCATGAAACAGGCAATGGATCAGATTGACTTACAAGGCCCCATTAGGGATGAATTTTACTACCGACTTACACTTACAGCACAGCATATGATTAACACGCCTGATGAAGGCGAGATACTAGGTGAAGAATCGTGAGTAATGCTAAATTGCCGGGCCCCGGGAACCGTTGCAGCGGCAGTGATAAAAAACCGATTGAAATTTATATGTTTATTGATCCATTGTGTCCCGAATGCTGGGCACTTGAACCAATCTTAAAGAAGCTGCAAATTGAATATGGAAGATATTTTTCACTTAAGCATGTATTAAGCGGGCGATTGGCCGATTTAAACAAAAAAAGGAACTATGAAAATATCGCTCAATTATGGGAAAAAACAGCGAGCAGAACGGGTATGTCATGTGATGGCAGCTTGTGGTTAGAAAATCCGGTGGACAATCCCTATACGGTCTCCATTGCCTTAAAAGCAGCCGAATTACAAGGCAGAAGAGCAGGTCTACGTTTTCTTCGGAGAATTCAAGAAATGTTATTTCTAGAAAAACAGAATACTTCTAATCTTGAGGTGTTAAAGGGCTGTGCAGGTAGTTCAGGTTTAGATGTAGAAGAATTTATGGCAGATATTCATTCTGACAGCGCAGCCAAGGCCTTCCAATGTGATTTGAAAATCACTTCCGAAATGGCTGTTAATGAAATTCCTACCTTAGTCTTTTTTAATGAAAATATTGAGGATGAAGGTATCAAAATTACCGGTTCTTATCCATATGAGGTATATGTCCAAATATTAGAGGAAATGCTATCGGAAAAACCGATCATATCCCCTCCACCATCATTAGAGTCGTTTATGAAGATTTTTAAATTTGTTGCTTCAAAGGAAATTGCTGTGGTTTACAATATGTCAGTTTCACAAATTGAAAGGGAAATGAAAAAGCTGCTTTTAAAACAAGTTGTGGAACAAATTCCCGCAAAGTACGGAACATTTTGGAGATATATTGAAGAATAAGATAAGAAAAGCGTAAGCGCCCTGTTCAGCGGCGTATGGCCTGGAGCGCTCCAACTGAGATAAAGGAAACACGAAGAGCCGGAGGCGCATTCGTGCTTGACTTATCGTAGGGCGGAGAGCGAAGGACACTAGCCGCTAGGGCGCTGGAGCTGGACAATTCTTAAAGTCGAAGACTAAACTCTTTATCATTAAATAAAAATGCCTTGCAGTTTTTCCGAACTGCAAGGCATTTTCTATAAATACGAACAAAGGGGATGGGAGAAATTTTTCACGGTCAAACAAAGGGGTATATGTTTGTAGTGATTAACTTCACGCATTAAATATACCATGCAATTTATATGGATGACAATAAGTATGTGCTTTATTTCACATAATTGTCAAAAAGTCATATAAACATAAAATGGACAATAGACTAATAATGAATATCCTTGTAAAGGTGGAATTCAATATGCGCAAGATTCCTTTCTTGATTATCATTCTTTTTATATTGTTGGCTTTTTTTCTCCATATACTAGCTTTACTAAAGATTTTTCCGCTATTACTCAGTACACCCATTTTGTTTTTTTCCATTCTGATTTTTCTATTATATCTTAATGATCGAAAACGCTTTAGAGGCTTTTAAAGGGATGGCTGCCGAGTCGGCGCCATCCCTTTTAACATTATTTATGACAGCAACTGCTCTAATTCACTCAATTTCTCTTCGAATACCTTACATGCATTCTTAATTGGATCAGCGCTCGTCATGTCCACTCCAGCCTTTTTAAGTACTTCTATCGGGTAATCAGAGCTTCCAGCACTTAGGAATTGTTCAATATAGCGTTTAACTGCCGGTTCGCCTTCTTCCAAGATCTGCTTGCTTAAGGCTGTCGCTGCACTAAAGCCGGTTGCGTACTGGTACACATAATAATTGTAATAGAAATGCGGAATTCTAGCCCATTCTAAACCGATTTCCTCATCAATAATAATATCCTCTTCACCAAAATATTTCTTGTTCAACGCATAATAAGCTTCAGTTAAAGCATCAGCTGTTAGCGCCTCATTATTTTGTGCTTTTTGATGAATCAAATGTTCAAATTCTGCAAACATCGTCTGACGGAAGACGGTGCCCCTAAAACCCTCTAAATAATGATTAAGCAGGTAAATTCGTTTTTGCTCATCATCAATCGTTTTTAACAAATAATCATTTAACAGTGCTTCATTACAAGTAGAAGCTACCTCAGCAACGAAGATAGAGTAGTTTCCGTATGGATACGGCTGTGATTTCCTTGTGTAGTAATTATGGACGGAATGGCCAAATTCATGTGCTAAGGTGAATAGATTGTTTACGTTATCCTGCCAGTTCATCAGAATATATGGATGTGTACCATAGGCTCCGGAGGAGTAAGCACCACTGCGCTTGCCTTTATTCTCATGGACATCCACCCAGCGGTTCTCAAAACCTTCTTTTAGAATCTTCGAATATTCCTCACCTAACGGGGCTAATCCCTTTATCACTAAATCCTTTGCCTCATCATACTTTATTTCCATTTTCACATCTTTTACTAACGGTGTATACAGGTCATACATGTGAAGTTCTTCTAAGCCCAAGACTTTTTTGCGTAGCTTCACATAGCGATGCAATAAATGAAGATTATCAGTAACAGTATTCACAAGGTTATCATAGACACTTTCAGGAATATTGTTGGCTGAGAGTGCTGCATGTCTTGCCGAATCATATTTTCTTACTCTTGCATTGAAGTTGTCCTTTTTAACATTACCGCTTAACGTACTTGAAAAGGTATTTTTAAAATCACCATATGTTTTATAAACAGCCTTAAACGCATCATGACGAACGCGCTGGTCACTGCTTTCTAAGAACCTACTGTACCGTCCATGGGTAACTTCAACCTCTTCCCCGTTCGTATCTTTAATTGTTGGAAACTTAATATCCGCATTGTTCAACATACCGAAAGTGTTGCTTGAAGCATCCATCACTTCTCCTGCCTCAGCCAACAAGGCTTCCTGCTCAGCACTTAGTACATGCGGTCGTTGTTGATTAATTTCTTCAATCGCATGTTCATAAAGCTTAAGCTCTTGTTTCTCTTTCAAAAAGCTCAAAACTTTACTTTCATCAATCGAAAGTATTTCTGGAACAATAAATGCCAGCTGGCTCGCTGCTTGTGAGTATAGATTTTTCATTCTATCATCCAACCCCTGGTAAAAGGAGTTTGTCGTGTCCTGGTCATAACGCATATGTGAGTATGTATAAAGTTTGCCAATCCGCTCTAACAATTGATCTTGAAATTGAAGGGCCTTATAAAGCGTTTCTGCATTTTCGTCTAATTTACCTTCATATTCTTTTATCCCGGAAATTTGACTCTTTACCTCTTGAAACTCTTTTTCCCATTCCTGATCACTTGCAAAAATATCTTCTAATTTCCACGTGTCTTCCACAGCGATGTCACTTCTTGAGGGGAGCGATTTTATAGCCGTTTCGTTTGCCATGTTCTAACCTCCATACAGTTTTTCGAAAAGTGAAAAGAATTCACTCCATAAAATATATATTCTCCTTTTACCTGCTATTTCCTCTTAAAACATAAGAAATACCATTCCACTCCACTATATTATGCCCATTTGTTCATTTTCATTTATTTTTTGAAAGGAGCATATTATTTTTTTGGAGAAATAACCGTTTTATTTCCTCCCTTTCCCGATTCGATTTCGGCAGGATTAGTTTCCTTTGTACTTGAAAGACCAGGCTTCCTTTTCGAGTTAATATTCCCAGTGACTGTAATGTCTGTAAATATTCGATGACAGGAAGGATCGGTTTAATATCCGCTACCTGCGGCAATGCCCTTAATTTAATATTATTCCTTTGAATTCTCTTGTTAAAATGGCTGCTAATCTCTTGAATTGTAAGTTCATCGTTTGGCTTTTTATTGGCTAAAACATCAAGAAATATATACATCTGCCAAATAATGGGTGGTGTTTGAATAAGCACAGAGTGTGTAACGGGGAGACCAATTTCGGGAGGTAATAAAAAAGGATTTATTCCATGGCTATACATTTCACGAAGTAACATTTTTTGATCCGATTGTGGATGGAGAACCCGATTCAAAATATATCTTTCATTTTCTGTGTTCCAGTTAGAAAGTGTAACCTGGATTTTTTTCACAGGATTAGGTTCCAGCAAGGCATCTAAATCAATTTTATCTGATGGAAAATAGGATTGGTGCGCAAAGGTATTTTTTATCGAGAAGGGTGTTATTGATTCTACCAATTGAAAAAGATGTTTTACGGGGCAATAGGCAGGAATATAAAGAATACCGGTTGATGAGCTTCGTATAAATGAATAATGAAAATTGGATAGTGAAAGTGTTTCGTTCCTCTTGGGATGTATGTGGCTGGCAGCTATTATCCATAATGGAATATAATCATTTTCAAGATAGGTTTTCGTTCTCTTCGTAAAAACATGTTCCGGTAATGTTGAACATTGGTACTCCAATGCATATTTCTTTCCATTATGCCTGAATAAAATGTCTGGACGTTGCTGAATTTCCCGATCATAGTACTCCAAAACCGAAGGAACTTTTTGCCTGATAAGCCATTGAAATAGCTGCCGTTTCCCTTCTAAATGTTCATATGATTCATTTTCATAAATAACTCGGCAAGTGCTGCCTTGTTTATGTGCAAAGTGAAAAATCCGTTGGTCACCTAATTTTAGTACGACACTTTCACCACAATCCGGACAAATAAATTCTTCTTTCTTTCGTAATGCAAAAAGAGTTTCCTTTTTATAATCATACCCAAGGCAAAGCGTTTTACCTGTTTTTGTTTTTGCTGTTAACAATGAATCTCCCTCCTTTTTCCTTACTATTTCGATAAATTCCATCAGATTCCTTCTATAAAAAAATTAAAATCCCGTCGAAATTCGACGAGACTTTTTTCAGACAATCTTATAGTAACGGTGAGAGTAACCGCGCCGTTGATTCTAATAATCTAAAGCCAATATGTCGTTCTTGGAATGTCTTTAATTCTAACTGTTTTGTATATTCAAGATCATTCCTATATTCTTCTACAAGCTTTTGTGTACTCTTTGTGCGAAATAAGAATGCATTTACCTCAAAATTCAAGTGAAAACTACGCATATCCATATTGGATGTCCCTATTGAGGCAAGTTCATCATCAACAATCACTATTTTACTGTGCATAAAGCCTCGTTCATATTCAAATACTTTTACCCCCGCTTCAAGAAGCTCAGGGAAATAAGACCTTGAGGCATGAAAGACAATTCGTTTATCAGGTCGATTCGGTACAAGCAACCTGACATCAACACCACTAAGGGCTGCAACTTTAAGGGCTGAAAAAATATCTTCATCCGGAATAAAATAGGGAGAAGCAATCCAAACTGATTTTTTCGCTGAAGCAATCATCGAGAAAAAGATATTTTTTATAACGCTCCATTCATTATCGGGTCCGCCCGCAATAAGCTGAACACCACCATGACTCTTCTGATCAATTTGGGGTGATAAGTATTCCGCTGTTAAAAAACTGTGATTCGTCATATAATACCAATCTTGCAAAAAAATGAGCTGCAGGGTCCGAACTGCTTCACCTTTTAGCATTAAATGTGTATCACGCCAATAGCCTATTTCTTTGTTTCTTCCCAAATATTCATCGCCAATATTTAATCCGCCCACAAATCCAATTGTCCCATCAATGACAATGATCTTTCGATGATTACGGAAATTAAATTTATTATTTAAAAATGGTAGCTTTACTGGGCCAAATGAAACCGCTTCTATACCAGCATTTCTAAGATCAAGAATATAGCTCTTCGATAACTTCCATGACCCAACCGCATCAAACAAAAACCGAACCTTTACTCCCTGATTTGCCTTTTCAATTAAAAGGTCTTTGATTTCCTGCCCAATATGGTCATGGCGAACGATATAATATTCAAGGTGAATATGGTGCCTAGCCCTTTTTAATTGTTCAATTATATGGCGAAAAGTTTCTTCACCATTTGTTAACACTTCTGTAGCGGTATCAAACGATATTGGGCTGTTACCCAATTTTTGAGCTAAATTAAATAATCTGCCTTGGTGTTCACCCATTAACCGAAGCTTTTCCTCACTCCTGGGATCATCATCCCCTTCAACTGTTAAAAACGCTTGTTTATCGAGAAAATATTTCTTTCTATACGTTTTCTCTTTCCGATAATTCCGTCCAAATAACAGATAAAAAATAAAACCAATTAGCGGGAAGCTTCCTAATACTACTAACCATGTGATTGTTTGCGTAGGGTGGCGATTTTCAAGAAAAATAACAAATCCAATAAAAATAACTGACATTGAAATCATAACGCTTAAGATTCCAAAAATGCCACTTTCCAATCGATCCCTAAAGAAAAACAGGAGCCCGGCTATTACCGCTAAAAATATGATCACCCTAACCGTGTTTTTCAAAGGACTCACCTGCCAAATTTTTCATAGTAAGAATAATATTAAAATACCGATTTCAAAATGAAATCGGTAAACTTATTATCTAAAATATTTTCGCAACTCTTCAAAAACATCGTTTGAAATAATTTCTTTTCCATATTCATGTACCCGATGAATGGTTAGTTGTGTTTCATACCCGTATTCGAGCAATACACTAAGGAGATCGTCAATTTCTTCTTCTTCAAATAAATCTTCCGGAAATTCTATATATAAATAATATTTACCTTCAAAGTGATAAAGTTTGGTCACTAGATCATCTAAACCTGCCCGATTCGATAAACTGATAACATCTTCGAAATCTTTAAAAGCAAGGAGGAATTCTAATGCTTCTTCCTCAATCAACAGGTCATCATCAGCAGGATGATTTGGGTTAAAATGCTGATCCAAGAGCTCTTCAATTTTATCATCAACAGGAACGTCTTTTAATTTATCAGTTGGAATAGGGAGCTCAAACTTTTGACCATCTTTCGACAATTGCGCTTTAGTGACAAGAACCTCTAAACCCTTATCAAGTGCTTGAACTTGAATCCATAGTGGACCTTCGGCAACGAAATCCTCTTCACCATGAACCTCATCCATCATCTCCCAAAAGAGTTCTTCACTGCGTTCCCGATTGTACCAAATTTCCTCGCGATCAAAGCCTCTTTCTTCAATATCACCGTAGGAAATGTAGAATTTCACAGTATTCTCATTTATGCGTTCAATCTCCATCATTACCTCTCCCTTCCATTTTCCATATTGAAGGGACTAAATACCCCCAAGCAGATCATCCAATGAAAAATTACCTCTAAAAAAGCAAATAATCTTGTACTTTCATTTTATGACAAAAGTACTAATAAGGGAAATAAAAAAAGCGAAAATCTAAAAAACCATTATAATGCCTATTGGTTATTATTAAGGTATTCTATTTATTGTAGCAAAATGAATCCCAATCCACAAATATTCTGCCACTGTACAAAAAAAGACCTCCGTTTAGAAGGTCTTTTTATTTAATTTACCATACGTTGTGCTTCGCGCAATTGGAACGTTCTCACACGTCTTGGCAGGAATCGTCTAATTTCATCTTCATTATATCCAACCTGTAATCGTTTTTCATCAATGATGATTGGACGCCGTAATAGCCCTGGATTATCTTTAATCAAGCGGAATAAATCTTGCAGCGGCATTGAATCTAAATTGACATCTAGTTTTTGGAACGTTTTTGATCTGGTGGAAATGATTTCATCAGTGCCATCTTCCGTCATACGAAGTATCTCTTTAATTTCCTCCATTGATAATGGCTCAGAGAAAATATTTCTTTCAGTGTATGGGATTTCATGTTCTTCCAACCATGACTTAGCTTTTCTACATGATGTACAACTTGGTGAAGTGTATAGTGTTACCATCGTTATTCACACTCCTCATTTATTTACGATTTATGTTATTAATACCCTATATAATGGATTTGAAACATGCAATTGTGAAGGATTAAACTTTCTAAATTAAAATTATTATAAATAAGTAATTTATATCATCAATTATACACCACTGTTTCTAAAAAAGGTATCCTTTTTTCAAAAATTATTGATTGGCTAATATATATCATTTTTTTAGTTACATTATATTAGACGAATGATTCCTCAAAAAGTTTCATAAATTAGTACCATTTCATCGTAAAACATTTCATTAACATTTCTATCTTTTCTAAAAGATTCGTTTTTACCGGAGCCCTTTTTGAGGGTGCTTTTTTAAAATAATATGTTCCTCATTGCTTTACTTGGTTGTATCCTCATATTCTTACCAGTTTAGTACCTTCATTCTCAATTAAAAACTCCCATTGAAAACGCATTCATTATTTTAGAAAACTTTATGATAGAATCACTATTTTCCTCTTTCAATAAGTCATCAGTTCTTTTAAAATAAAGCTAAGGGGATATTTAATTTAGCATGATGAGTATTCTGATTAGTTAAAACGGAGGGGTTTTTATCATGATGGCTTACATAGCGGATTTAACTATGGTTGCACTGCTAATCATCGGGTTGACTGCCTTTATGGGTGGGATCTCTAACGGCATTGGCGAAAAGATCTTCGGTGGTAAACGTCGAACCGAATTTACAGATGAAGGTGCAAAATATCGTACAGGCTGGAAAACCGTTGGCGGGAATAGAAAGTAAAAGTGAATTAAAAAAACGATCTCAAAAAGTGAGATCGTTTTTTTATTATTATTTCGATTGTGCCTGATATTGCTTATATTCTTTCTCCGAACAAAGGACAAAATGTCCTGGGGTAACTTCTCTAAATTCAATTGATTCGTTATCAGCATAATTATGAGATGCCGGATCATAGGATTTACGTTTTCGTGTCCGCTCACTAATTGGATCTGGAGCGGGAATCGCCGATAAAAGTGACTGTGTATACGGATGTAGTGGGTTTTTATAAAGCTCATCAGCTGGTGCAAGCTCGACCATTTTCCCAAAATACATAACGCCAATCCGATCACTTATATATTTAACCATTGAAAGGTCATGGGCAATGAACAAATAGGTTAAGTTTTTCTCTTTTTGCAGCTTTTTCATTAAGTTAACAACCTGAGCTTGGATTGAAACATCCAACGCCGAAATCGGCTCATCGGCAATAATAAATTCAGGTTGGACGGCAAGTGCACGCGCAATACCAATCCGCTGCCGTTGACCACCACTGAATTCATGTGGATAGCGGTTTGCGTGTTCCCTGTTTAAACCAACGGTTTCTAACAGCTCATATACTTGTTCCATTCGTTCTTTTTTTGAGTTTGCCAATCCGTGAATATCGATTCCCTCGGCAATAACATCGGCGATTTTTAATCTTGGATTTAAGGAAGCGTACGGGTCTTGGAAAATCATTTGCATTTTACGATTAAAGTCTTTTAATTGTTTTTTTGACTTTTTACCATGGACATTGACACCGTTATACAGCACTTCTCCACCAGTTGCATCGTACAATCTTATTATGGTACGGCCAGTTGTGGACTTTCCACAGCCAGACTCACCAACTAGTCCCATAACCTCACCTTTAAATATTTCAAAAGAGACGTTATCCACTGCCTTTACTTCGTTTACTTTTCCTTCATTAAAGTATTGCTTTAAGTTTTTTATTTCAAGTAATTTTTCTCGTTGCGCCATTTATTTTCCCTCCTTCTTCCCAGGGAATTGACTTTGACCTGTCTTCTCTAATAAATTTTCTTTTGAAGTTGAGCTGGTATTTCCTGCATATTGAATATGACGTCTTTTAACCGCAGCTGGCGGTTCGACCTTTGGTGCATCCGGATGCAGTAACCATGTTGCTGCATAATGTGTATCCGAAACTTTGAAGAATGGTGGTTCTTGTTCTAAATCTATTTTCATTACAAATGGGTTTCGTGGAGCAAATGCATCACCCTTCGGCGGATCCAATAAATCAGGTGGCGTACCTGGGATAGAGAACAATTCCTCATCATCTGTATCCATATCAGGCATTGAACTAATTAACCCCCATGTGTATGGATGCTGTGGATTATAAAAAATTTCGTCCGCTGTCCCCATTTCCACAATTTTCCCACCATACATAACGGCTACACGGTCGGCAACATTAGCAACTACACCAAGGTCATGTGTGATAAATATAATTGAAGTATCAATTTTCTTCTGCAAATCCTTCATTAACTCTAAAATTTGCGCCTGAATCGTTACATCAAGTGCCGTTGTTGGTTCATCCGCGATAAGTACTTTAGGATTACAAGCTAAAGCAATAGCGATAACGACCCGTTGTCTCATCCCACCGGAAAATTGATGTGGATATTGATTAATCCGAATCTCCGGTTTTGGTATTCCTACTAGTTTTAATAATTCAAGTGCTCTTTCTTTTGCAGTATGCTTGCTCATATGTTGATGCTTTATTAGCGGCTCCATAATTTGGTTTCCAATTTTCATCGTTGGATTTAATGAGGTCATTGGATCCTGAAAGATCATCGAGATATCATGGCCACGGATTTTTTGCATTTGTTTATCCGACAGCTTCGTAAGGTCTTTTCCTGCAAAAAGAATCTCGCCACTTTTTATCTCTGAATTATGTTCCGGAAGTAAGCGCATGATTGATTTTGTTGTAACCGATTTTCCAGAACCAGATTCGCCAACGATTGCTAAAGTTTCACCTTTATATAAATCAAAGTTTACCCCACGGATCGCTTTTACTTCACCGCCAAAGGTATGGAACGAAATATTTAAATCTTTTACTTGTAAAATTTTCTCCATTTTACTTCACCTACCTTCTAATCACGCATTTTTGGATCAAGCGCATCGCGTAATCCATCAGCAACTAAGTTAAAACATACCATGATTAATGCAATCATAATGGAAGGAATTATCATTTGATATGGAAAAGCTATCATCGATTTAAATCCGCTGTTTACCAATGTACCCAAAGATGCATTCGGTTCTTGTAAACCCAAACCAATAAAGCTTAGAAATGCTTCAAAGAAAATAGCATTTGGAATGGAAAACATCGTGTTAATAATGATGACGCCAAACATATTCGGAATCATATGCTTAAAAATGATAGAAGAATTCGCTGCCCCTAATGTTTTCGCAGCCAATACAAATTCTTGACCTTTAAATTTCAATACTTGTGCTCGAACAACGCGAGCCATACTTGTCCAGCCTGTGATTGTTAAAGCAATAATAATCGGAATAATCCCCGGCTTTAACACTAGAATCATCAAAACAACGACAATAAGGTTTGGTATTCCCACAATAACCTCTATAATACGTTGCATGACACCATCAACACGGCCTCCCAAATAGCCAGAAATAGCTCCATATGCGACTCCTATGGCCATATCAACTAAAGCGGCCATGAAAGCAATGAATAACGATACCTGTGTACCTTTCCAAATACGAGCAAATTGGTCCCGGCCTAAATTATCAGTTCCAAACCAATAATAGGCATCAACTTTTCGTACTTCGTACGCATTGTACTCTGTCCCATCTCTCCTAGTTAAAGTACCATCAAATGGTAGCCAGTGGACATTTTCAATGCCCTGTATACGAGGTGGCAGGTTATTATGTTTAGTGTTCTGTGTATCAAATGCATATGGTGTAATCAATGGGCCAACAAATGCCATTAATATTAAAATAACAAGAATCACCATGCTTACAACTGCACCTTTATTTTTCCGAACCCTTAGCCATGAATCCTGCCAAAAGTTTAAACTTGGTTTAGAAATTTTTTCACTCTTGGATGGGTCAATATGGGCAGGAGCAAACATATCCTTTGAAATGGTCGTTTCTTTGTTGCTCATTTAGCTTTCCCCCCGATATCCGAATACGTGGGTCGATAATTCCATATAGAATATCAACAATCAAAATTACTACTACAAATAAAACCGCAAATAAAATATTCGTTCCCATAATAACGGGGTAGTCATTCATATTAATTGATTTAACAAATTGCTCACCTAATCCAGGGATTCCGAAAATTTGCTCAATAACTAGAGAGCCAGTCATTAAACTTACCGCCAATGGCCCAAGGACAGTTACAACAGGAATTAATGCGTTCCTTAATGCATGTTTAATACTAATTTGCCAGCGGCTTGCTCCCTTAGCTCTTGCAAGGGTAATATAGTCGGACCCTAATACCTCAATCATTTCAGTACGCATAAACCGCGCAGCAATTGATATCGGAAACATAGCTAATGCAATGGTCGGAAGGATTGTATATTCTGGCCCTTTCCATAACATAACAGGCAGCCATCCTAATTTAACCGAGACGTAATACTGGAGCAATCCAGCAAAGATAAATGAAGGAACTGACTTCCCTACTACCGCAATAAATGTAGAACCGTAATCCACCCATGTATTTTGCTTTAAGGCAGCTATTACACCCAAGAAAATACCTAATATTGCACCAACAATCATTGCTTGCAAACCTAGTTGAGCGGAGGGACCAATACGGTTAGCAATTAATTCTGTTACAGGGGTATTATCAAACTGAAAGGAGATTCCAAGGTCACCTTTAACCATGTTCACCATATAATTGTAATATTGAACAGGCACGGGTTCGTCCAAGCCATATTTATCCAACAAGATCTGACGTTGAACTTCATTGAGCTTTTCGAAGTTATTAAAAGGGCTACCAGGAATTAGCTTCATGAGGAAAAATGTAAGTGTTGTTACAATAAATAGTGTAATGATCATATAGCCAACACGTTGTAATATATATTTTACCATGCCTACACCTCCTAATTGATTGAATATTCGACGTTTTTCGACATTTTTGATACAGGTAAAAAGAGAGTATATTTCTTTAATATACTCTCTTTTTATTTAATTAGTAATTGCTATTATTTAGTGATTTTAATCCATTGATAACTATAGTCAGGACCGAATGCGTGGTGTGCAAATCCTTTTACTTTAGGATTAATCAAGATGTTAACAGAACGTTGGTAAAGTGGTGCAATTGCTGCATCATCCTCTAACATGATTTTTTCTGCATCTTGAAGTGCTTTCCAGCGATCTTGCTCTTTTCCTGCAGCAACAAGTTCTTCGTTAGCTGATTTAATTAGCTTATCAAATTCCGGATTGCCATAGCTCATGTGGTTTTGTCCGCCACCAGTAACCCAAAGATCCATATAAGTCATTGGGTCTGCATAGTCAGGTCCCCAACCACCCATTAATAGATCATAATCTTCCGCATCTTCACGTGCGATACGAATTTTGAATGGAACAGCCTCGATTGTAATCTTTAATCCAGGAAGGTTCTTCTCTAATTGGTCTTTAATGAAAGCATCAGTAACTTTTGATGTTTCAGTATCTTGACCAACGTAAGTGAATTTCACTTCTTTAAGGCCTGTTTCTTCAAGACCCTTTTTCCAAAGTTCTGCAGCTTTTTCTTTGTTTGTTTTCAAATAAGTTCCTGCAGTTTCACGGAAATCCTTATTATCAACTGGGTTGAAAGAAAAACCTTTTGGAACAAGGTAATCTGCCGCAACAGAACCGTTTGCAAGTACATCTTCAACTAACGCTTTTTTATCTACCGTTAAGGCAATTGCTTTACGGATGTTTACGTTTTTCAATGCTGGGTTCTTTTCATTCATTTTTAACCACCAGATAGATGGCTCTAAGTATTGCATTAAATCATCTGCACCCTCAAATTGTGAAAGAATGGCAGCTTGTGCTAGTTTAGGCGTAATATCAGCTTCGCCAGCAGTGTATGCATTTGCTGAAGCTTGTGGATCTTTAGAAACGTTAAAATTAATCTTTTCTAAAGTAGTATCTTTAGCATTCCAATAGTCTGCATTTTTTTCTAATACCCATTCAGTAGCTGTTGGGCCATCCCACTTAGTCATTTTGAATGGACCATTGTAAAGTAAGTGAGAAGCATCTTTTGCATAGTTAGTGCCTTCTGCTTCAACATACTTTTGGTTTTGTGGATAGAACAATGGGAATGTTAGGTAAGATTCAATATATGGAAGTGCTCTTACTAAAGTGATTTCCAAAGTGTTATCATCTTTAGCAACAATTCCCAAATCCGCTAACTTTGCAGTACCTGCAACAATTTCAGATGCATTTTTGATTTTACCTTCCATGAAGTATGCACCATATGGAGCAGCTACATCTGGATTGATAGCACGTTGCCATGCAAATACAAAGTCATTAGCAGTAACAGGGTCACCGTTAGACCATTTTACATCTTTTTTCAATTTAATAGTTAAGACAGTTTTGTCATCATTATAAGTTGGCATACCATCCGCTACACCAGGGATAACTTTTTGGTCCTGATCCAAACGATAAAGACCTTCGTTTACAGCATTTAAAGTTGTGAAACTTAAAGTATCTTGTCCCATAACGCTGTCCATTGTTGGGATCTCGGCAGACTCCAGAACATTAAGCTCCTGTTTGTCGGCAAGTTGTTCAGTTGCAGCTTTATCGCCGCCCTTG
The DNA here is from genome assembly GCF_030915505.1 of Neobacillus sp. OS1-2. Classification (GTDB taxonomy): domain Bacteria; phylum Bacillota; class Bacilli; order Bacillales; family Cytobacillaceae; genus Neobacillus. The sequence continues at coordinate 3,321,321 of NZ_CP133265.1, read as the reverse complement.
TCTTTCGGTTTGTCTGAGCCTGTGTCTTTGTCGCCGCCTGAACATGCAGCTAGAAACATGCTTAGTACTAGTGATAATACTAAAAGTAGTGAAAGTTTTGATTTCTTCACTTGTAGACCTCCCTTTTCTATTATTCTGAAAAATTACTACATTCTCTATTATACATAATTTAATTAAATTGTACATAATTTTTTAATTTTAAATTTACAGATTAGAAACATTCTTTACGTTATGATTACAAATTGCTGTGTTATAATTTAATCTTATTTAGGTTATTTTGTATAATAGACCTAAGGTAATCCTTTATAAATCAATGTTTTGGAGGTTATTCAGTGAAATCTCGTCTAAAGAAAAAATTAATTATTCTCTCTTTTACTCAGATAGCGATTATCATCATTTCATATTTTTACCAACATGAAATTTCGTTACTGAATTATATCAATATATCTTTCCTCTTTACCGCAGGCTTACTATTATTTTCATTACTACTTTATACCATTCACAGTGGCTTTTATGATGCCATTTCTAGATCCTTTAATCTCTTTTTTTCAAAAGGGGGAGAAAAACGAAATTTTGAAGACATACCAAGATTATCAGAAATGATTACTGTCAACGAAAAGCCACTCCTCTTTCATGGACTGATGAACGGTCTTTTTATGATCATTGCCCTACTGGTATATTATTTTTAACCTACTTGAAATTAAATATGTATTTCCTTTATAATGTGAGTAATAAAATAACAGCTGTTAAGCAATGATAAAGAATAGTACGTATTTTCCTTCGTTTCAGAGAATTTGTGGCCGGTGAAAACAAATACGAAGTAATGCGGAATGGACTTTGGAGCTTCTTTCTGAACCTTTAATCAATTCCTGATTAAAACAGTAGGAGGAGACGTTTTCCTTGCGTTATAAGGACTCTGAATCGTCACTTGACGACGATTTAGAACTGAGTGACTCTTTTTGAGTAATTTAGGGTGGTACCGCGAACCATTCGTCCCTAGTTTTTTGGGATGGATGGTTTTTTTATTTATATATAGGAGGAAAATTCAGATGAAAACAATTTTTTCAGGTATACAACCAAGTGGTACGATTACACTTGGGAACTATATCGGGGCTTTGAAACAATTCGTTGAAATGCAGAACGAATACAATTGCTTCTTCTGCATTGTTGACCAACATGCTATTACCGTTCCCCAAGATCCACAAACATTAAGGAAAAATATTCGCAGTCTTGCGGCATTATACCTTGCCGTCGGACTCGACCCGGAGAAGGCAACCTTGTTTATTCAATCAGAAGTGCCTGCACATGCGCAGGCAGGATGGATGATGCAATGTATTTCCTATATCGGAGAATTGGAAAGAATGACACAATTCAAAGATAAGTCCTCTGGAAAAGAAGCCGTTTCAGCCAGTTTGTTAACTTATCCGCCATTAATGGCAGCAGATATCTTATTATATAATACCGACCTTGTTCCGGTTGGTGAGGATCAAAAACAGCACATGGAATTAACCCGCGACTTGGCAGAGAGGTTTAATAAGAGGTATAATGACATTCTTACCGTTCCGGAAATCAGCATCCCTAAAGTGGGAGCACGAATTATGTCACTCCAAGAGCCAACAAAAAAAATGAGCAAATCCGATCCAAATAAAAAGGCTTTTATCACTCCATTAGATGAGCCGAATCAAATTGTGAAGAAAATCAAAAGCGCTGTTACTGATTCAGATGGAATAGTGAAATTTGATACCGTCAATAAACCTGGTGTATCAAATTTGTTATCCATCTACTCCATTCTTGGTGGCAAATCGATTTCTGAACTTGAAGAGATGTATGTAGGGAAAGGCTATGGAGATTTTAAAGGCGATCTTGCTGAAGTGGTTGCTAACTTCTTTATTCCTATTCAGGAAAAGTACTACAACCTAATGGAGTCCAGTCTGTTGGATGATATTTTGGATCGCGGTGCCGAGAAAGCTAACCTGGTTGCCAGCAAAACCCTTAAGAAAATGGAAAATGCGATGGGGCTAGGTCGAAAACGCCGTTAACTGTTTAACTCCAGCGCTACCGCTTGTCAAATAAAAAGCCTGTCCACAAAAAGTATGTATAACATACTTTTTGGGTCAGGCTTTTAGTTTACCTTAGGACCGTGCTCCATTTCCCATAGTTTTTCAAAAAACGGCTGTCCTTTAATTAGATTTTCACAAAATGTTTCATGGCGCTTTGTCCAGCCATACTTTGTTTCTTCAAATAACTGTTCCCAAGCAGCTTCAAAATTCAATTCTTGAATGGTGGAATATTGCTCCGGACACCATTCCGTATACCAATAGCGTACCTCTGCCTCGTTATTGGATGATAATAATTGATCAAGAGCCATAAATAATAGCTGTTTAAGTTGTCTTTCTTTTCTAGTTAGGCCCCTCATCAATTCTGGCTCAGGTGATAAAATATGGAAGTCCTTTGTTTGAGGCTGCCCATAAAAATGATATTGCTTTGCTTCATGTTGACTAATCATTTCATAAACAAGTTGTTCTTGCCTTGGTATTAATCTGCTTTTTCGAATCGGAATCGTATAGCCAATTGTATCTATGGCTAATATCCCTACCCCATCAGTTACAACAAAGCAATAGTCTAGCTGAACCCGTTCATGGTTCTTCCTCAAATAGGCCTTCTGGTAAATATCATCCAAGAGCTGTTGCGGCAGTTCCGACAAATCATTTTCAATATAATTAAAAAGAATTGACTCGACTTTTATTAGTGGTGCCTGATCTAACAGCTCCACACCGTCATCCTTGCGCCATTCATGAAAGTGACAGACATTATAGCCGTTTTCTTCACCTTCAAACCAATTTACCCAAACATCATGAAGATACAACATGATACAACCCCTCACTTCAAGAAACTGTTTGTCAATCAGTATGGGCAGAGGTTAGTTAAATTATTCCTTTATATATATTTTGCCCCAATTCCAATTTAATCTATTTATTCATATATCGGGTTGAACCATTTTTTATTACATTGGCAATGATCACGAAAAAAAAATCTACCAAATCGCTGGCAGATTTTCACCTTCTTGATTTCGGATTAAAAGCATCTTTTAACCCTTCACCAATAAAATTAATCGATAAAATGGTAATTGTAATAATTAATGCTGGAGGAATCCAAATCCAAAGTTTAAATTGGAGCACATCCGGCTCATTTGCTGAATTCAACATATTCCCCCAACTTGGAATTTCTTGCGGTACACCAAAGCCTAAAAAACTTAGACCTGTTTCAGCAACAATCATCGTGGCAAATGTGATGGTTGCTTGAACGATAATCGTGGATAAAATATTCGGAAGTAGGTGTTTAACAATTATTTTTGCTGGCGTACACCCTATCGAAATCGCCGCAGTTATATATTCATTTTCTTTCTCAGCAAGGATTTTACTTCGTACAATCCGGGCGATCCCACCCCAGCTCAGAATACTAATGGTTCCAATTAAAACCCATAATCCATTTACCTTTCCGAAAAGAATGGCATTTAGAACAATGACAAATACCAGAAAAGGAAAATTTAAGATAAAGTCAGTAAATCTCATTAATAAGCTATCAACTGCACCACCAAAATAACCGGAAATGGAGCCGATTAAAGTACCAAGAATAATAACAAATAATGTACAACTCATTCCAACTAGCAATGAGATTCGACCGCCATACAGTAATCTTGTAAATACATCGCGGCCTGCCTTATCCGTCCCTAGCCAATGCTTGCTGGATGGCTCTAATGACATTTGACCAATATTAATTCTGGTCACATCAGCGGTCGTAATATACGGCGCAAGAAAGGATACAACTGCCACAATAATTAAAAAGATGAGGCTTATCAAGGCTAATTTATTTTTCAGAAACTTTTTACGGGCAATTGCCCATGGTGATAAACTTTTCTTCGGGGGTACTGTACTTCTTTTGGTTTCTTTCTGAGTTATAATTTCCATCTCTTGCCCCCCTAATCTAGCCTAATTCTCGGATCAACCACACCGTATAATATATCAGCAACCAGGTTACCGATTAGTGTTAAGAAGGAGAATAACATTGTCAACGTCATTAATACCGAATAATCTCTGGTTCCTACAGATTGCAAGAATAGTTGTCCAAGACCTGGATAAGTAAAAATTGTTTCGGTGATAATTGCACCACTGATAATGGCAACTAAATCAAACCCTAAAAATGTTATAAGTGGAATAATTGAATTTCTCAACATATGAACATTGTAAATTTTTCTTTCTGGTGTCCCTTTAGCACGCGCAGTGCGAACAAAATCTTTCCTGCTATTTTCAATAATATCGTTGCGTAAGAATTGTGTATAACTTGCTGTACTTAATAATCCTAGGACTAAAGCGGGTAAGAATACGTGGTGCAGGCGACTAAACCAATATTCAAGCGTCCCCTCTGTAACACCTATATCAACTGAACCATTTGATGGGAACCATCCCAACGTAAAAGAAAAAAAGAAGATGGCAAATACCCCTGCAATAAAGGAAGGAATAGATAACCCTAAATAATTTATTCCTCCTATTAGATTATCGCCAATAGTATAAGGTTTTCTTCCAGCGTATGTCCCCATAATAAAGGCTAGGATATACGTGATTAATATAGAGGTAAAACCAAGTAATAGAGTATTTGGTATTCGTTCGCTAATCACATCTGCGGCTGGAATTTTAAAGCGGGTTGATTTACCAAAATCGCCTTGGACAAACTTACTAATCCAGCGTATATATTGCTGTGGCATCGGGTCATTATAGCCCAATTTCTCCCTCATTTCGGCAATATATTGCGGATTTGTGTTTGTTGGGTCAATTTCACCGCCTAGTGAATCTCCAGGCATTAATTTTGCCAAGGTAAAGACTACTATAGATATAAGAAATAACATCGGAATCATGCCCAATATTCTTCGAAATGCATACTTTAGCATGTGCATTCTCCTTGTCTATTACTATGTTAAATTGGTACGTCTATGTAACTAGGAGTTCGGTACAATTGGAGGGACTAAGGAGTAAGATCTCCCTGCCCCTCCCTACTCACATTCTGAGGTTTAATCCAAAGAATATTAGCATTTAACATAGTTTACTACATGTTAGTTCGCTCTACTTATTGCTTGATCCACCATTCATTTGGACGATTCATCCCTGATACGTCAAATTTAGCACCTTGAACCCGTTTGCTAACCGCCATTGTTTCTTCAAGTTCTGCAATTGGTAGTCCAGGAAGATCCTTCATGAATAGCTTCTGCCATTGTACATATAGATCTTTACGTTTATTAGCATCAGTACCAACAATACTTAGATCAAGTGCCTGATCTAATAATTTATCGCTCTCTTCATTCACCCAGCGCGGATGGTTCCAAAGTGCTTTTGAACTCCAAAGTCCAGTAGGATCCGGATCCGTACCTGTTGACCAACCAGCAAAATATACTTCCATTGATTTATCTGCCTTGTCAAGCATGTCATAGTAAAGGTTAAAATCTACCATATTAAGTTTTGTTTTTAAACCTACTGCTTCCCAATATTGAGTCATTGCTTTTGCCCGTTGTTCAAATGTCGGGTTTTGTGTTGCATAGTGACTGAAGTTTACAACAAATTCCTTACCATTTGGATCCTCACGGAATCCATCGCCGTTAACATCTTTATAGCCTGCTTCATCTAACAATTCTTTTGCTTTCTTCGGATTATATTCGAATTGCTCTAGGTCTTTATTATCCGCGGCAATCCAGTGATTTGTAGGAACTGGACGGTTTACCGGTTTACCAACCCCGAAGAAGAACGCCTTAACCCATTCTTCACGGTTTATCGCGTAATACATAGCTTGGCGAAGTTTTAAGTTTTGATATTTTGGCTCATTCATGATATTTTTCTCGCCATCCCATGTACCTAAGCGGAAACCGACATAATAGTAGCTTAATCCTGGGTATGTGATTACATTTACATTATCAAGTGCTTTTACTTGATCAATAATACTTGGATGGAATGCAGTCATATCAAGTGTGCCATTTTTAAGTTCTCCAACAGAAAGAGATGGATCGATTACTTTCACAACAATCTTCTCAATATGTGGCTTTCCTCCAAAGTAATCGTCAAAACGTTCCATTTCTACGGATTCACCTGGAACCACCTTTGTGACCTTGTATGGTCCTAATCCGACTGGCTTCGTACGAACTTGTTCAGCTGCAGGCATGTCTTTTACGGCAATACCTTCAAATTCCTTACGAGACAATGGATATGACCAAACATTTTCCAAATTATTTACCCGGGCCTTATCAAAAGTAATTTGGATATTGTAATCATCAATTACTTTAATTCCTGAGATTTTATCCGCCTTTCCGTCATGGTAATCTTGCGCACCTTCAATTGTTTTTACATTCTCAAAGCGAGAATTTTCATAATCTTTATCAGCAAGTGTGTAAAGTGCGAATTCCCAGTCTTTCACTGATAACTCCTCACCATTATGCCATTTCACGCCTTTTTTAAATTCAAAGTCGAACACCTTATTGTCGGTAGTTTTCCATGAGGCAATATTTGGTTCTGCCTTTAAGTGCTCATCATAAGTAATTAAGCTTTCATCGAAAAGATCAAGTACTTGAGCATCGACTGCATCATCGTAGAATGCCCAGTTGAAGATCCCTTTCGGAGATGAGTCAAGTGCATATACTAATGTACCACCATCCTGCGGCTTACCTGCTGTTTCACCACTATCAGAGCCTTCCTTGTCTGTTTCCTTTGTACCTGCTTTTTCTCCGCCGCTGCACGCCGCTAAGAATGCTGACAGCACCAGCATTAATGCAGCTAACATAAGCATACTTCGTTTTCTCATTCGTTTCCCCCCTATACGTTTTTTGGTAAAACTTGATTACTTTCTAGCTCCAGCGCCCCTGAACAAGGCGCTTCCGCTTTATGAATAAAGGTGGCAAGCGACTCGGTGTGAGGGCTTAACTTCCTTTAATACCGGTTTATGCTTTGAACATTCTTCCATAGCCACCGGGCAGCGCGGATGAAATGGACATCCGGATGGAGGATTTATTGGACTGGGCACATCTCCTTTTAAGATTATTCTTTCCTTCTTGACCCTTGGATCTGGAGATGGGATCGCCGATATTAATGCCTGTGTGTATGGGTGGAGAGGTTCTGCATAAAGGAGATTCTTATCCGCAATCTCTACCATATTGCCCAAGTACATTACACCTATTCGATCACTCATATGTTTTACCACACTTAAATCATGTGCGATAAAGAGGAAAGTTAATTTAAATTCTTCCTGTAGATCTTTTAAAAGATTCAGGACTTGGGATTGTACAGAAACATCAAGAGCAGATACTGGTTCATCAGCAATGATTAATTTCGGTCTAAGTGCAAGGGATCTGGCAATACCAATTCTTTGTCGCTGACCGCCGGAAAATTCATGGGCATACTTATAATAAGCATCTGGTGGCAGACCAACTTTATCTAGTAAATCCATAACTTCCTTTTTTAATTCCTTTTTACTTTTGTTTGTAAAGTTATAAATTGGTTCGGCAATGATGTCGCCTACCATTTGCATCGGATTTAAGGACGCGTATGGATCCTGGAAAACCATTTGCATGTCCTTCCGAATCTCACGCAAGAATTTACCGTGAATTCTCGTAATATCCCTTCCATCAAAAAGGATGCTTCCTTCAGTAGGTTTCAGTAAGCGTAAAATAGTCCTTCCTGCAGTTGATTTGCCGCAGCCGGATTCACCAACTAGTCCAAGTGTTTCCCCTCTTTTAATCTCAAAAGTGATATTATCAACAGCTTTTACATTTCCGACGGTACGTTTAAAAAAACCACCTTTAACAGGGTAATAGGTTTTAAGATTATGAATCTCTAAAAGATTATCAGAGTCAATGAAAGCGCTATCTTTATTATGTACTGAAACGGAACTCATTACCTCACCCCTTCTCTTGGCCTACTTGTTTCAAAGAGTAAACAGGCAACCTCATGTCCCTGTTCGACATCTCGGAGCAGCGGGGTAATGGTTGTGCAGTCAGGCATTGCCTTTGGACATCGATGAGCGAATCGGCAGCCCACCTTCGGCATATTCGTTAGCGATGGAACAATCCCTTGGATGGAGCTTAAGCGCTCATCGGTTCCATCCATTTTCGGGATTGCCCCCAATAGTAAGGTTGTATATGGATGTTTTGAATTATGGAATAATGTATCAACATCTGTTCGTTCCACAATTTTCCCTGCGTACATTACGATAACCTCATCACACATTTCCGCTACTACTCCTAAATCATGTGTAATGAGAATAACAGACATATCATTTACCTCTTGAATTCCTTTTAAAAGCTCCAAGATTTGTGCCTGAACTGTTACATCCAGGGCAGTAGTGGGCTCGTCTGCGATTAATAATTTAGGCTGGCAGGCGATGGCAATCGCAATCATAACCCTTTGTCTCATTCCTCCAGACAATTGATGCGGATATTCATCAACAATTTTCTCAGGCCGGGAAATCCCCACACTCTTTAACAAGGCAATTGCTTTTTGCCGTGCTTCGCGTTTAGATATCTTAAAATGGTTAAAAAGAACTTCCTGCAATTGATAGCCAATGGTGAATACTGGATTGAGCGAGGTCATTGGTTCTTGGAAGATCATTGAAACATCCTTCCCGCGGATCTTATTAATTTGAGATTCGGACATTTTCTCTAGATGAATTCCATCAAAAATGATTTCACCAGATTTGATCTTTCCAATTCCTTTTGGAAGTAGCTGCATAATTGAAAGACTCATAACAGATTTACCACAGCCGGATTCCCCTACAACTCCAACAATTCGCCTTGGCTTTACCTGAAAGGAAACATTTTCTACCGCATTGTAATCGGACCCATCAATTTCAAAGGCTGTCTCTAAATTCTTCACCTCGAGAAGCGGCGCCTCTTTGAGATGTGGCTTTTTAGTGCTCATAGTCCACCTTCTTACTTTTTTAATTATTCTGTCAATTCGTTATATTTAAATAGAATTCTATTACAGAAATATTACAATTGCAAGGTTTTTTTACAAAATTGGGAATTTTCACTCTTTGGTAATTTGAAAAAGCCTTATACTCAAGGCTCTTTTTGAAAGGTTTATTGTCTATATTTTTCGGCAGGAATGGTAAAGGACAGCTTCGTGGAATAAGGATGATCTTCATAATATTTCCTAATCATATTATACCCAGCTGCATATCCAAGCAACTTAGGAATTCTCCCTCCCCCATATAAAAGTTCATCATGTCCTCTATTATTCTTTTTTAGGGTAAGTTGATTTCTTAAATATCGGTCCCAAAAGTTTGTAAGTTCCTTTTCTGTATACATACGGCACCAATTTGCTAAATATTCCTTACCACAATATTTTAATACTGCGTATTCTGCAAGCCCCTCAATGACAATGGAATCAAGAAGTGTATAGTCTTCCATTTTTTTATTTAACATGCTTAAGCGGCAAACATGGTGGTATTCATGAATAAGAAGTGCCTCCAATTCTTTCGGGTCTTCAAGATTAGAAAGAAATAGGAACATTTTATCAGGGAAGGAGACTCCGGCTTTACGTTTTTCCTCTCTTCTGAAAAAAAATCCTGATTGATTGTCTACAGGAAAGAGAAAAACCGGCACATCTGGTCCATTCCATTTATTTTTATATTTACTAAATATTTTCCCGACTTGATCCCATACTTTTTGTTCCACCATGTTATTAAGATTGCTGTAGGCTGAACGCGATGGACGATACATTCCAAAATCCATTAATTGGTTGTAAATTCCCTTTGCTTTTTGCCCCTTAAAATAAGGACAAAGCCTTTCACAGAGTTCGATCGGTCGATCAAACTCTTCCCTTAACCATTGATCCGTTCGAATGATTCCCATTTTTTCACCCCATCTACTTCAAGATCCCCCTCTGGACAGTTTATGAATTTTTTAGGAAGAAGTTCTTTAGAAAGAAAGGATGACAAAAAAACTAAACTGCTAAGAAGTTGCTTTTTCCACATTGATTTCAATCTTTATCTTATTCGACGAACGCAAATTAATTAGAAGGAACAGGATCCCACCTGCTATAGGCATAATATAGGCTGGGATGTAGTTTAATAACGTTCCTGAAGCAATCATCGCTACAGGGAGCATCGTTTTCCCTATGCTAATACTTATGCTAAGAACTCTACCTCTATATTCATCTGGTATTTCCTTTTGCATAAAATAGGCTAGGGGTATATCAATAAATGCTATGATAACGCCAAAACAGAACATGACCACACAATAAAAAACCGTGAATAGTACAGGATTAATTTGTAGGGTATTGGGAATGACTGGTAGTCCTGAAAGGATCATAAAAATCGCTAAGGAAAAACGTAAATACTTTACCAATTGGGAGTAAGAAATTTTTTCAGTAATACTTTTTACCATTACAGCACCCAAAATCATCCCCAAAGGGAATGCTCCTTCGATAATACCGAATTCCTTTGAACCAAGCTGCAAAATGTTATTAATGAAATAGGGTAAAGGAATTGTCACAGCGAAGCCAAGAAAGAAATTTATTGTTATTAACAAAATAAATATACTCATCAGACTCTTTTTACTAAACAAATACTGAAAGCCGTCCTTTACATCCTGTATCAAATGAATTTTTCTATCTGAATGATCCACATTCAATTGATGACTGAAAAGTTTGAAGTCAATAAAGAGCATGGATAAACCGGAAAGAATAAACGAAATCCCATTAATGAGAATGAAGGTTTCGATATCAAGGACCGCAAACACAAATCCCCCTAACATCGGACCTGATATTGATGAAACGGAATCAATAACCTTTCCAACAGAATTGATATTCATCAGCATTTTTTCTGAGACCATGTTTGGCTTACCGGCTTCCACTCCGACCCCAAAGAAGGTGGTACATACTGTTAAAAGGAAGGTGGTGGCATAAATCAAAATTAAACTTAATCCATACAGATTACTTAAAAAATAAACTAGAACTAACAAGAATCCACTTACCATATCCATCGATACCACTAGAATCCTTTTATTGAATTTATCCGCAATTACTCCAGCTAATGGATTAATAATAATCATTGGGACTATTCCCAAAATGAGTGTTACAGCAAAGCTTAATGCAGATCCCGTCAGTTTTAACACATATAATCCTACCGCAAAACTATAAATAGCTGTACCAAATATGGAAATGGTTTTTCCAGCAGCATATAGTAAAATGTTTTTCGCTTCTTTTCTGTTCTTAACTATCGGCGTGCTCAAATGGAAAGTATCCATGAATTATTCCCCCTTTTTTACCCTCTATAACTATCATAATGGGTAGGGTGAACCCAACAGCAATAGGAATAATCCATGAATTTTATGATGGCAAAATGAAAAAGATAGGGTTTACCCTACCTTTTTCCAAAAAACGCATATGAAAAGATCTCTTCTCCTGTTACAAAGAAATCTTCATACCTCCCGCCCTTATCCACATATTCCGAAGTCCTCTCCTCAAAAGGTTTATACTTTAACATGTCAATATTTTCCTTGATTTTCTCAACGGTAAAATTATCTCTGAATTTGGCAGCAATTTTACTTTTTGGGCTAAAGTTTTTGAAGGCAAAATAAGACCCCAATAAATATCCGTTAGACTGAACCAATGAATCCACTTTATGAAGCAAAAACGTCTCATGATGAAAGCTATAATTGCTTGTTCCTGTATAATCAATGATCAAATCCACGGATTGATCCTTTATCGGGATTTCGAGGAAATCTGAGCAAATAAAGAGAATTCTTCTTTTGATACCCGTTTTTTCAAGTAACCCCTTCAAAAAACGCTGCTTTTCCATGCTATGGTCAACGGCAATATAGAGGCAATCCTCTGGCAAATCCTTAAAAATATTCCGCAAGAAAAATCCGAATCCTGACCCTAATTCGAGTAAAACTTTTTGATGTAAATCAACTTGATCAAGCTTCCTTTTTGACCAGTACAGACCCTTCTGCAAATTTTCCAAATATACTGGATCCGTTTCCTGAATATATTCTTGAATTTGGCTTTCAAAAGACTGCTCCATATATGAGCTTTCTTGTTCCCCCACTTTAACAATACCCGCTTCAATCAAATAATCTGTGCCGCAATCACAGTGAAGTTTACCGTCCATAATTTGATTCCTGTTAATAATTCCGTCTTGAAGGATCAGCGTTTCACCGCATTTCAGGCATTTTAGGAAATCAAGAACCCTTAAATCTACCCCCATCATATGTGTTGAAGCTATGGATTTGGTTGATAAATGCTCAAGCTTCAACTTTAACCGAGCTTTTATTAAGAGTAAATTCTTTATTTCCTCTTCCAGTTTCTTAAATTTATCTAAAAAAAGTGTTCGATAGTAGGAATCCTCTTCATAATCTAATAATTTCCCGAAGTTTTTATAAAAAAAGATCGTTTTAATCTCATTTAAACTAAAGCCCATCCCTTTTAATTCTAAAATATGTTCTAACTCATTTTGGCATTGCTCATCAAAAAAATAATGCCCACCCGTTTTTTCCGGAATAATAATTCCCAGATCCATATAATGTCGAATCGTATCAATACTCAATTCATTGGATTCTGCAAACTTTCCTATTCTCATCGTATCACTCTTTTCTATGCCGATCTGCCGTGAATTCATCGTTGTCATAAGTAGGTACTTCTACAAAATCATCAAAATATCCTTTCCCTTGAAAAAAAAAACGACCAGACATCTGTCTGGCCGTTACTACTATCTTATTCATATTTTTTGAACACGATTGTTGCATTATGACCGCCGAATCCAAGCGAGTTGCTCATGGCTGCCTTAATTTCTTGTGACCGAGCTTTATTTACGACATAATCCAAATCACAATCTTCATCAGGTGTTTCATAATTAATGGTTGGCGGCACCATGCTGTCTTTTATGGCCAGTACGGTGAATATAGCTTCAATACCGCCGGCAGCACCAAGGAGATGACCGGTCATTGATTTCGTTGAGCTCATGGCAAGTTTATATGCATGTTCACCAAATACCTCCTTAACAGCAAGTGTTTCAAACTTATCGTTATATTCGGTACTTGTTCCGTGGGCATTCACATAATCAATCTCATCAGGCTTTAATCCAGCATCGTTTATTGCCATTTTCATTGCCCTTGCACCACCTTCACCACCTGGTGCCGGTGCTGTGATATGGTAGGCATCACCGGTTGCCCCGTAGCCAACGATTTCTGCATATATTTTTGCTCCGCGTGCTAATGCATGCTCTAATTCTTCCAGTATAACAATTCCTGCTCCTTCGCCAATGACAAAGCCATCACGATTCTTATCAAAGGGTCTGCTCGCAGTTTTCGGATCAGGGTTTGTGGATAGTGCTGTATTGGCACAAAAGCCCGCAACAGACATTTTTGTAATTGGTGCTTCCGCACCACCTGATACCATTACATCCGCATCACCGCGCTGAATAACTTTAAAGGCATCGCCAATTGAGTTCGTTCCCGTTGCACAGGCGGTTACGGTACATGAATTAAATCCTCTTGCACCAAGAGTGATTGAAACTTGGCCGGTTGCCATATCAGGAATAAGCATTGGGACAAAGAATGGACTAACCCGTTTGTAACCTCTCTTTTGAAAGATCTCAAATTGTTGTTCAAATGTTTCCATTCCTCCAATTCCAGAACCAATCCATACTCCGACCCGCGGTGAATTTTCTTCCGTAATCGTTAAATCTGCATCCTTTACCGCCATTATTGCACTTGCAACTGCAAATTGTGTAAACCGGTCCATTTTCCGAGCATCTTTTCGATCCATGAATACTTCTGGATTGAAATCTTTTACTTCTGCAGCTACCTTCGCAGGATACTCATCCGCATTTACTCTTGTCATCGGTCCAACGCCTGACTTGCCTTCGATGATCCCTTTCCATGTTGTTTCCGCATCAAGACCTAACGGTGTTACTGCTCCGATGCCTGTCACTACCACCCTACGCTTTTCCATTAGTACATCTCCTTTTCTACACTACCTTTTCCCTATTTATCTATAAAGTTCATTTACCTTCGATAACGGCCCAGCTCAACGCCTAGGGGACTTCCGCTTTTCTATTTACCCCAGCGAATGGCAATTGCACCCCATGTTAGACCGCCGCCAAAGCCCACCATGACAATTAGATCATCATCTTTAATTTTCCCTGCTTCTACTTCTTCAATTATAGAAATCGGTATCGATGCTGAAGAGGTATTCCCATATTTATTAACTGTTTTGGACATTTTTTCTTCTGGAAGCTCTAATCTTTGCCTAGAAGCCTCCATAATGCGAATATTCGCTTGATGCGGAATAAGGAAATCCACATCCTCTTTTGTTAAACCTGCCTTCTCCAGAACATGAACGCAGCTCTCGCCCATCTGACGAACCGCAAATTTAAACACTTCGCGTCCATTCATAATGATATATTCATCTTGGTAAAGGTGTTTTGCACCTGTGCCATCTGCACCAAGTTCAAAGGATAGAATTCCTCGGTTTTCTGAAACTGGGCCAATGATTGCTGCGCCAGCACCGTCCCCAAATAATACAGCAGTGTTGCGGTCATTCCAGTCGGTAATTTTAGAAAGCTTTTCAACCCCGACTACAAGCACGTATTTATAGACATGGGATTCAATAAATTGTTTTGCTGTGACAATCCCATACATAAAGCCAGCGCAAGCCGCACTTACATCCATTGCCGCTGCTTTTTTTGCCCCTAATCTCTCTTGAATCCTGCAGGCAACGGATGGAAACGGCGAATCTGGAGTAACTGTTGCAACTAGAATTAAATCAATTTCTTCAGCAGTAATTCCTGCATCCTGTATAGCCTTTTGAGCGGCAGCAAACGCCATGTCCGATGTATTTACATCGTCAGCAGCAATTCGTCGCTGTTCAATTCCTGTTCTGGTTCTGATCCATTCATCAGATGTATCCATCATTTTTTCTAAATCTTGATTAGTGACAATCTTTTCAGGTAAATACCTGCCCATTCCGACAATACCCGCTCTCATAAATTCCAGCTCCTTTTGTTTGGCTACCATTCACCTATATCCTAACGATTAATATCAATTATTATGACTTGGTACTAATTTTATCAAATTAAACCTACTTTAAGCAACTGTTTCTTCCTACTTCATTCTGACTCCGCTAATGTACTTTCCTTTTATTCGTTTAGTCATATTCTATTATAAAAAGGTACTTTAAAAAAGGAGGGCAATAAAATGGATAATCTGAAGCAAGAGGAGCAAAGCTCGATTTTCTCAGAAACACAAGTGGAGTCCCAGGAGTATACTAAGCAAGATCGCTTCACTAGTTTTATGTTTGGTTCCAGAAGTGAACATCATCAACAGATCCATCCCCATCATCAACACCAAGAACCAAAGCAAAACCAATCCACTATCAATTATGAGGAGCTAATGTTGAATATTGATACCCTGTATGAATCTGTTCGGGGACTTAAGCCGTTATTCGATAAAATATATCCCTTCATCGAACAATTTTGGAAAAAGAAATAAGCTGCCAACTATTAATGGGCAGCTTATTTTATCATTCGTTTTTAGCTAGGGCATCTGCTCTGCCAAGTTCATAGGCTTCTTGCATAACCTTTGTAAACAGATCCATAAATGGCTGAATTAACTCCATTGATAATTCAACTCCCGCCTGATCTAATTGATCTTTGGCTTCCGGTAAGTATTTCATCGCAATTTGCATAAATTGAAGTGTCTTATCTTGATTAATCATATGTACTCCTTAAAATAATTTATTTAGGCAGTTTACCTGTTTTCTTATATTGATCAATTTGTTTGTTCATATTTTCGATAAAATCTTTAGGGACCAATGGACTAAATTTTCCCAGTGAAATAACATTATCTTGAAAATCAAATGAAAGGTTACCTGATTTTAACTTGCCTTCGTTGTATTGTGCCGCTACCTTTTCATACAATGCGTCCACCTGCTGAAGAGTGCTTGTTAATACGGTTGATTCACCTAAGTCTGATTGGTCCGAAACATAGCCAATCACATAAGAACCATTCTCCTTAACTTGCTCGATAACGGGTACATTAAAACCATCACCAGCCGGATAAACCACATCGACACCATTTTCTAACATTTGATGTGCCAATTGAGTGGCTCTTGTCTCATCATCCCAATTTCCAACGTATTCTATACTTACAGTTGTGTTTTTATTTTCAGCTAATGCCCCTTGATAAAAACCTTCAATTTCCGGCTGCCATTCATATGCTGCTAAAACACCTACTTTATTGGTTTTAGACATATGTGCCGCAACCATTCCACCAAAAAAGCCCATCGCATGTGCTTTAAAGTTAAGACTGGTTGTGTTGGACGTCTTGGCATCACCATTGAAACTGACGAAATGGATTTTTGGATGGTCTTTCGAAATTGTATTAAAGTATTCCGCATACTCCGAACCATGCCCAAAGATTAGATTAACACCTTTTTGCTCAAATTCCTCTACTGCCCGTTCAACAACGGCTTGTGAATTCATTCCTTCTTTATAAAATACATCCACATTAAATTTGGACTGTATTTTTAACATTCCTTTGTAGCCTTTTGTTCCCCATACTTGGTCATTAATTGTTTCTGGAACCAACAAGCCCACCTTCTGTAATTTACCCGGCGTTTTTGTTTCCCCGCAAGCTCCAAGTAAAAGAAGACATAAAAGAATGATTCCGAAACGGTTAAACATTCCATGCAACTCCTTTATATGGCCGCCACTTCTAATACATGCTTCTCACTGTTTTAAGGGATCAAATAGTGAACCTAAACTAGTAAAGAAATCGTCTATTTTCCTTATATTCTAACCTTTGAGCAGGGAAATGGAAAGACAAATTTCCTTCATTTCTACATACAACTACCCTAGTACGACATGAATTATCATTTTTTTTACTAATTTTTAGAATATAAACGTTGGACAAGGTCCATTTGTTTTGAGATGGATTCTGCAATGGGTGTTACTTTTCCAACAGATACGACATCAATTTGGTGATCAACTGACAATGGTACAAAGCGATGCTTCCGGATTAATTCACTATCTATTTGAAGATAATCGGCGCACACTTCCCAATAATTCTGCTTTCCGCTTTCTAGTATGAAATTCCCGTGATGACCGGTTTCAATTGTTTTTATGATCGTCCTGGCGGCATCCTCAACAAATAGAACATCACCTGTCCATTCTCTCTCAGCTATTATAATGTCTTGCTTAATCCATTTTGATAAAATAGCCTGTTGATATAGATAGGACGATGGCTGCCACGGTCCATAAACAGCAGGTAAATAAACCATCTGAATGTTTTTGCAACATCCTTTTATTCGTTCGATAAATGTCTCAATAGTCTTTTCTTGTTCCCCCCTAAGCATTTGGATGGGAAGTATGAATACTATATTCGCCTTGTTATGATAATCCTTTATACATTGGATGATTGGGCTTATCGTCTTTTCCTTCTGTAAAACCATTTCTTTGTTTTGCATATACAAATCATAGATTGAAAATAGGAAAGTGATTGGTGTCGTGCCTTCCTCTCGTATCGGTTTCAACTCAGATAAGAACCGTTCGCTAAAATTAGCATTCCTCCCCACCTCAAGTCGCTTTTCCTCAAGGAATGGACTATCTTCCGCCCCATCAATTTGGATTCCAGTCACCTCTACACCATTATTCAGAAGCGTTTTGCATGCATGAAAACTAACAAATTCATATATTCCAAAGATAATAACCTTGTCCATTTGAAATTCCTCCCCAAACTTGCTTTATTGAATCCTATGCAATTCATTTATGAAATATTTCCTTTTGGGGAGGAACCAAATTTAAAGTACAGTTTCATGACTGGTCAAAAACTTTATGAATATTTTCCCGAGTTGTGGTTTTTTTTCTGGAAGAATATAAGTAGGATTAATTTCTGGAGACTTGATAATCTGTTGGTATAGTTTTGATTGCGTATACGATTTTCCACCAGCTAGGACATGAATAATCTTAACTGGACAATCGAACTCCAGGTGAACAATATCTTCCAAATTGAAAATGGTTCTTTCAATTTGAGCTTGCTCCATATCGTAAGCGATCGTTAATTCTCTCATTAACTTTTTATAAAAAAATTTGTGCTCCTTTTCCTGTTCAAGATGGTACTTTAAAGACAGGATCGGGTTAAGCATGATTACCGACCTTATGTTGCCCTTCATTTTTTCCAATAACTTGACTGCAATGAGCGCCCCCATACCTTCAGCCAAAATGTGGATCTTATCATTAAGGATCTCGCTTCTTATCACGTGGTGGTATAATCTTTGAGCGAGTTCGACAGCACTTTGGCTCCCCCAATTTCGTCCATGAAGATTTGAGGAAAAAATGGTGTACCCTGCATCCTTTAGTTCATTGATTATGGCCAGTTTTCCTTCGTTTTGCGTCCAAAAGCATTTGCTCTCATCTACAAAATGTCTTTCATCACCGATGATTAAGATCCCAAATCCTGTTGGCTTTTCGGGATAATGAATGATATTCCATTGGGCATCCATCTGAAAGTTGCGATTTTCCATCGATAAATCTCCTTTTACATATTTCCTCAACATATTGTATGTCATTTCACAAAAGATGAAAGGGAGTTTGCCCATTTTTCAGATTTTACTCAAAAAGTTAAACAGAAATTCATTTTCCCTATATTTTTTTTCTATCGTATGGTACTATTATAACTAATGTAAAATAGGGTAGAGGTGAAAAATAGTGCGATTCTTTTGGACTTTTTTCTGGTCTTTTCTTTTAGTGCAAATGCTTACATACGTCGTTAGCTCGATGACTCCTGGTGCTAAATTTGAATTTATGCCTGGTTTTGTTGTTTCTTTGGGAGTAACCGTTTTAATTTACATTGCTGCTGCTGTGATTCCTAATGAACCTGTGGAAAAGCATTCCTAATTCATAATGGGGAAAAAAGG
Organism: Neobacillus sp. OS1-2; assembly: GCF_030915505.1. GTDB lineage: Bacteria > Bacillota > Bacilli > Bacillales > Cytobacillaceae > Neobacillus. The sequence continues at coordinate 3,302,371 of NZ_CP133265.1, read as the reverse complement.
TCTTCCGTTTATACTGGATGACCTTTTTTATTATTTACAGGACTTTCACAGCGACTTCCCCATTTTCTATCATGATTGCGACTGTCGATTGATCATGTACCCGACCGGCTATAATTTCACGTGCGAGCTTTGTCTCGATATTCCGTTGGATATATCGTTTTAGTGGTCTTGCCCCATAAATAGGATCAAATCCATTAACAGCAATGAATTCCTTCGCATCCTCACTAATCGAGATATTAATTTGTTGCTGTTTAAGCCTGTTTTCCAGTTCCTTCATCATTTTTACTACTATATTTTTTATTTCCGGTAATGATAACGATTTAAATAAGATAATCTCATCAATACGATTTAAGAATTCCGGCCGGAAATGGGCTCGTAACTGGCTCATTACTTTATCTCTTGTTCCATCCGAAATTTCAATTTCATTTTCACTTCTTTCAAGTAAAAAGTGGGAGCCGATATTGGAAGTCATAATAATAACGGTGTTTTTAAAATCTACTACCCGGCCTTGGGAATCCGTGATTCGACCATCATCGAGTGCTTGTAAAAGAATATTAAATACCTCCGGATGGGCTTTTTCGATTTCATCCATTAAAATCACCGAATATGGTCTTCGTCTTACGGCCTCTGTCAGCTGCCCGCCCTCTTCATAACCGACATAACCTGGAGGTGCACCGATTAGGCGTGATACCGCATGCTTTTCCATATATTCGGACATATCTATGCGAATAATTTGTTCTTCACTATCAAATAATGACTCGGCCAATGCCTTAGCCAGCTCGGTTTTCCCTACACCTGTCGGCCCTAAAAATAAAAACGATCCGATTGGCCTATTTGGATCTTTTATTCCTGCGCGTGCTCGAAGGACAGCATCCGCAACCAAGTTTACGGCCTCATTTTGTCCTATGACTCTTTCGTGCAGTATGGATTCCAATTTCAACAGTTTTTCCCGCTCTCCTTCAACAAGCTTAGAAAGGGGGATCCCCGTCCATCTTGAGACGATAGTTGAAATTTCCTCACCCGTCACTTCTTCTCGAAGCAAACGGTCATCCTTTGCCGCTCCACTTTCTAATTCATTTAGTTCCTTTTCTGCCATTGGTATTTGCCCATGGCGAAGTTCAGCGGCCCGGTTTAAATCATATTTATCTTCTGCCACCTGAAGCTCTCTACGGAGCTTTTCGAGCTGCCCCCTTTTATCCTGCACCTTCTGGATACTTTGCTTTTCTAGGAGCCATTTTGCCTTCATGGCATTTTCCTGTTCTTTAAGATCGGCAAGTTCCTTGATGAGCGCCTTAAGCCTTATTTTGCTTCCCTCATCACTTTCTTTTCGTAAAGCTGCCTCCTCAATTTCAAGCTGCATAACCCTGCGTGTCACTTCATCCAGTTCAGTTGGCATGGAATCAATTTCGGTGCGAATCATCGCACATGCTTCATCGACAAGATCAATCGCTTTATCAGGCAAAAAACGGTCAGTAATATAACGGTCTGAGAGAGTGGCTGCCGCCACAAGGGCACGATCATGAATTTTCACTCCATGGTGCACCTCAAACCGTTCCTTTAATCCTCTCAAAATGGAAATTGTATCTTCTACATTTGGTTCCTGAACAAGTACCTGTTGAAATCTTCGCTCAAGGGCCGGATCCTTTTCAATATATTTTCTGTGTTCATCAAGTGTTGTCGCTCCGATGCAATGTAGTTCCCCGCGTGCAAGCATCGGCTTTAACATGTTGCCGGCATCCATCGCTCCTTCTGTTTTTCCTGCACCGACGATTGTATGAATTTCATCAATGAACAGCAAAATTTGCCCTTCACTTTTTTTAATCTCATTTAAAACGGCTTTTAATCTTTCTTCAAATTCTCCTCTAAATTTTGCCCCAGCGATTAAGGAACTCATGTCCAATGAAAAAATCGTCTTATCTTTTAGTCCTTCCGGGACATCCTTTCTGACGATCCGTTGTGCCAATCCTTCCACAATCGCCGTTTTCCCTACCCCCGGTTCGCCGATTAAAACTGGATTATTCTTCGTTTTTCTAGATAAAATTCGAATAACATTCCGGATCTCTGTATCCCTGCCGATGACCGGATCCATTTTCCCTGCCCTTACTTCGGCAACAAGGTCTCTGCCGTATTTTTTAAGAGCCTCATATCCTGCTTCGGGATTTTGTGATGTCACTCTTTGGTTCCCCCTTATTTCTTTTATTGCCTTTAAAATCATTTCCGGTGTTAGCCCAAATGCTTGGATCATTTTTTTCATGGCTGAATCATTCGCATAGGCTGCCGCTAATAGAAAATGCTCAACCGAAATATAATCATCTGCAAATTTAGAGGCAAACTCTTCCGCACTAACCAATAACTTTTGCAGCTTTGCCGTTATATAAAGTTTTCCCTGTTCAATCCCGCTCCCGGTAACTTGAGGTTTTTTGGCTAGTGAATCCAATAGCGTTTTCTGCACTTTATCAGAGGGCAACCCTGCCTTATCAAAAATCGTTTTAATGAGACTATCCTCTTGATCCAAAAGCGTCAAAAATAAATGCTGTTCATCTATTTCTTGATGATTTTCTCTAATCGCCAGGGTCTGGGCATCCATAATTCCTTTTTGCAATCGCTCCGTCATTCGGTTTAAGTCCAATTTCCTCACTCCTTTTTGACCATTATTGACCTATTTGATTTCATTATAAATCAAATGCTAAATAGAAGTAAAATTTTGGACAAGGAAAAAGTCATCCGAATTAGATGACTTTTTGTATATCTCATTAAGGTTTCCGCTTATATGTCCAAACTCGTTCATCATTCGATGTTTCTGGGAATGGATCTCCCGCTTTCAGCTTGATCATTTTAGGATGGAGTACATTATCTCCGGTATCTCCAACTTCAATATATATACCATTATTCGGAGCCTTTTTTCCTGATTTAAACTGATGATTTTGTCCCACTTTCTTCCCTCCTTCATTTACATCTTTATTATTTCCATTTTGGTCATGTCCATTATAGGAATTTCTTTCAAATTCCAACAATAGTCGACAATATTTCCTGAGAAATATGTCATGGCTTTTTTAGTTTTTGACGATTGTATGAACTTATTCCACATTTATTGCTAATTATTCTTTGTTAACAATATAATTATAGTAATATCCTGTAATTTCGAACTTGACTGGCATTTATTTTTTCAAAAATCATTCGTACCTGTAAAGGTGGTTAGTTGTATGCAGTCGGTAAAAGAAATGCCCGTAACGTTGTCACATCTCTTTGACACGGTTCATCATATGAAAAAGATTGAAAAAGGATCTTTTCTGTTTCAGGAAGGTTCGCTTGCGGATGAATTGTATATCATGCAAAGCGGGATCCTGCAAATTAGTAAGATTATTCCTGACGGTAGAGAACTTACGTTAAGAATGTGCTCTAAAGGGGATTTTGTAGGTGAATTAAATTTATTCTCCCCTTCTTCTCGTTATTTATTAAGTGCCCGTGTCATCGAAAGTGGAGAAGTAGCCGTTATCATGAAAGATACCCTTGAGGAAAAACTCTCGCAAAATCTCCCACTTTCATTTGAATTCATAAAATGGATGAGTCTGCAATATCGGAAAACACAAACCAAGTTTCGTGATTTAGTTCTTCACGGCAAGAAGGGGGCCTTGTATTCAACCTTAATCCGAATTAGTAATAGTTATGGGGTTAAAACAAACAGAGGAATTTTGATCGAATTACCTTTGACAAATCAAGAACTGGCCAATTTCTGCGGCACCTCAAGAGAAGTCGTCAATCGACTTCTTAGCGAATTGCGAAAAGCCGGAATCATTTCCAGCGACAAAGGGTCAATTACTATTCACGACCTAGATTATTTAAAACGAGAAATCGATTGCGAGGAATGTCCGATTGAAATTTGTAAAGTTGACTAAAAAGAGAAACAAAAAAATCGGTCATTTTGACCGATTTTTTATTTTAAAAGGATGTGTTGAATGGTGATTAAAATGAAGAAAATGGCTGAATTGATAATTTCGTAAATCCCAATTTGTTTAGGAGATAACTTTTTACCGTAAAAGATAATGGCTCGAAATAAACTAGGAATATAAGCAATTGCCGCAATCCAAAAGCCGGATGCAATCCATGCTATGACTAACAGTATGTGGTAAATCCAAGAAATCCATTTGAATGTGGTATTTTTCTTTTCTCTTATCATCGATTTTACATAAAAAGTACAGCCGATAAAAAAGAGCACGGATGTTAGAAAGGGTGAAATAATGGTTTCAAATCCAATAACGCCCTGTCCTAAAAAACTGCTTGCCAAGCCTGCAATCGAAAAAGCAAAAATGGCACTTATATCATTCATAAAGGCCCGGTCTTGATTTCTTGAAGTATAATATGCGTTTATCGTAAAAAACGGAATCATCAGAAGGCCAAAGAAAACAATTGAAGGCCTTTCTATGAGTGGTATCAGTAATAGCAATAAGGCTGGTATCATATAAATGAGCGTCCACTTTGTGTAAAAAGAGAGTTTTTTCTTTTTAAATAAAAGGAGCATCGGATAGGTTGCCAAATACAATAAAAGCCAGCCAAGAAAAAACGGAATATGCTGCCACAAAAATCCCCCATCCATCACACCTAGCCAAAAAGGGATGATCAACATTGCCCAAGCACCATGTTGTTTCGGTAAAAATAACTTCATCTCTTTCACTCCTTATTCCTACTTAGCAATACTATAAGATAGCAACAAGAATTAATAAGTGAAGAGCGTCACATGATCATGCAAAAAAGAAGGCTTTTGCCTTCTCTTTTCAATAATTTGTCACTCTTTATGGGCACGTTCCTCGATGAATTGCACTGTCCAACCAATTGCTGCTTCATCAGATATGTGAAAAAACGGCACATCCAATTTGGTAAATATAAGCTCCTTGATTTCTTCTTTCCAGTACACCACGGCTTGAACATTGTTGACTATGTCTACTAAGGGTAAATCCTGTTTAGCCCTTATCAATAAAAGCTTTGGATAATCTTCCAGTTTAAACCCTTCAACTAAAACGACATCTGGCTGAAAGAATCTCATCATTTTGATTTGTTCTTCAAGACCATATTTACATTGCTCTGCTTGTAGAATCAATCTGCCGTTTCCTTCAACAAGGGACGCAATCGCACCTGCTGTTAGATGTTTGGTAGAATCCTTTTGCACTGCCACATCCGGTTTGCCGCCATGTCCATGATGTTTTATCGTCACCGTTTTTAATCCACGCTTGGTCAGTGTATCAATCAGTTTGGATGTAATTGTTGTTTTACCGCTATTTTGATAACCAACCACCTGAAAAATAATCGGTCTTACCAAGGCCACTCACTACCAACCTGATCATCAAGTAATAGAACGTCTACCTCGCTGCCTGCTGCAAAACCTCTTGTGCCGCCGGGAAGAATCATTAATGAGTTGGCACCGGCAAGGCTCATGATGATGTTTGATTTGTCCAGACCGCTTGGGGTTGCTCTAAGTCTGCCATCCTCGATGAATGTAGAACTGCGAACAAACCTTGTAAATGGATTAGCTTTCAGAAAGTCGACCTCTAGTACAGCCTTTTCTTTCCTTAAATGCGGCTTTTTGGAAAAAAGCAGCGTTCTGATAATTGGTCGTGCAAACAATTCAAAGCCAACATAGCAAGCTGAAGGATTGCCAGAAAGGCCAAAGAGGATTTTCCCATTATATCCGGCAACTGTTGTTACACTTCCAGGGCGCATGGCTACTTTATTAAAGAATACTTCTGCACCCAGCTTTTCATAAATGGCTGGCAGATAATCAAAATCACCAACGGATACTCCACCAGTGGTAATTAATAAATCCACTTTGTTTAATGCATTTTTTACCGCGTCAAAGCATGTATCAAATTCATCAGGGAGTTTTCCAAAATATTGAACCATGCCGCCCACTCTTTCGATTTGAGCCGCTATCATATGAGAATTGCTATTGCGAATTTTCCCAGGGACTAAGGCTTCTTCCACCTCTAATAGCTCTGTTCCGGTTGCAAATAATCCGACAAGTGGTTTTTTGGCTACGGGTACATCCTTATAGCCAAAAGTAGCGAGCATGGCTTGGATACCTGGATTAATTACTATCCCTTTTTTTACTAACACTGCTCCTTCTTTTGCGTCCTCCCCCGCAAATGAAACATTATCACCTTTGTTAAAACTTCGTTTAATCGACATAAAGGGGACGCCATTTTTTTCGTAGTCTTGTGCGACCTCGAACATGACGACTGCGTCAGTTCCCTCAGGCATCATCGCTCCTGTCATAATACGAACAGCTTGATTTGATCCGACAACCTTTATAGAAACCATTCCAGCACCAATATGATCTATCACTTCAAATTCGATAGGGTTTGACAGCGACGCCTCCCGTGTATCAATTGATCTAACGGCAAAGCCATCATACGGTGCCCTGTCAAAATGAGGTACATCGCTGGTTGCCATTAAATCCTCTGATAAGAAACGGCCAAAACTCTCATTTATTGAAACATATTCCGTTACACCCTGTAATTGGTGTTCCATTATTTTTTCAACTGCTTCTCCAATCGGAATCGGTTTTCTTCTTTCTATCAACTTCATCAGCTCCTGCCTAAATCGGTTCAATTTTCAACTATGTATAAATAGTAAAAGGGCTACTATTCATTATAAGTCTATAAAAACCTTGCAAACATATCAAATGTCACAAACTAAAAGAAAAAATGAAAAATTCATAGCGGATGTGTGATGCAGGTCACCTAATTAAGATTCATTTTCAATTATGATGAAGTCAGAACATAGCTACCATTAAAAATTTCAGGAGGCTTATACCATGACTTTTACCATTACCGAAAATTCATTAGTTAAAGATATTGTAAACGAATTACCAAAAACAAGTGACGTATTCAAAAAGAACCGTATCGATTTTTGCTGTGGCGGAAATATTCCGTTAACACAAGCAGTGGCACAAAACGGCCTTAATATGGACTCTCTCTTGGAGGAATTAAGGGATGTTTTTGCAAAATACGAAAACACAGAGAAAGATGTAGAGGTTTGGACTGATTCAGATTCAAACACCATCATCGATCATGTCATTACAAATTATCATCGTGTATCGGAAGAAGAATTAAAGAATCTCAGCCCTTATGTAACAAAGGTATCACGTGTACATGGCGACAACCATCCAGAACTATTAAAAGTGAATGAACTGTTTTATGAATTCAAAAAGGAATTAATTGAGCATATGGAAAAGGAAGAAGCCATTGTATTCCCGTTAATTAAACAGCTTGCTGATGGGACAGTTGAAAATCGTGAAGAAGCTATAAATATGATTGTTGAGCTTGAAAAGGAACACGACCATGCAGGCGAGATTTTAAGACAAATCCGTGAAGTAACAGCAGACTTCGAACTTCCATTGGATGCTTGTGGAACGTACCGTTTAGTTTATGCACGCTTGGAAGCATTAGAAGGATTAACCTTCATGCATGTTCATCTTGAAAACAATATTTTATTCCCTCGTTATATTGCCTAATAAACAACAGCCTGTTAATCATAATAAAGGGTTTTGTTTTCGAGTACTTTCTTAATAAAAAACACAAGAAAAGACGTATGAATTGGCATACGTCTTTTCTATATTTAAAATGCTGCTGATTCCCAACATCTAGGAGCAAGAGAGGCCGCTCTTATCGGTTGGGGGATCAGGTTAAGCACCCTATCAAATAAATAGTCGGAAAAATTCCACTTAATTAGTAATTTTTATTAAAAAAGGCTGAAACAGACGGAGAGATTCCGCCTATTGACTTGAAAAACGTGAAAATGAGGGATTTTGCTTTTCATAGTCGGAAAGCCTCCCCTTATTTACCCCGAAACGAGCTCAGATCTGCATTTAACCGGAAAATCTCCGCTTACTTTTGCTGGTTAATCGATTAAAGATAAGACATCTTATTTTAATGGGATGAGTTTGATCCCAAAATCCAAGAGTCCCTTATTTTGACGAATTACGGCTAACCATACCATAAGTATATGAGGTTTTTAGACAAATCCCTCTACTTAAGGTTGGGGAGGCTAGAACGTATTAAGTTTTTTAGTGGTAATAGAAATGATATGAATAGTATTGTCGAAAGAAAGAAAATGGATTGACAAATGTATGAATTCTATTAAACTAAAAATAGTTCTACCCTCAAGTTTTTCTCAAAATATTCTTTTTATCCTATCTACTCCGCAAGTCTTTATTTGTTATTTTCAATTCTACAGTTGAAGCCACATTAAACCCCTTTTATCGCATTAATTCAAAAATCTGTTCGAAGTTCAAATCAATAAATAATGGAGATGATTCAGTCATGGCATCAAATGTATGCAAAATTTGATATTAGAGGAAATTGAGGAAGAACAGTTTCTAAAAGTTGGTAATGTTTGTCCACTGAATTTTGTTCAAATGCTAGACCGGATCTAGTTTATAAAGAGTGCTGAAAAATACATGACCATTGAATAGGAGAAGGATGCTATGGGTTTTGAAGAAGAATACCAGGCCTTTTTGAATGCTCACTCGCACGTAAGAACCGGTGAACGGTTGCGGCACTTACAAGAAGGTCACAATCAGGCCGAAATGTTGTTTTTGAAGCAAGTATGGTGGCCTTTATTTTACCATTTCAAGTATCTTCATCCAGAATATGAAGTCGATGATTTCAAGGATGGCAAAAGGTATTTGGATTTTGCTTATATTCGACCCGCCATCCGGATTTGCCTTGAGGTCGACGGGTATGGCCCTCATTTAAAGAACATAAGCAGATGGCAATTTTCTGACAACCTGGAACGCCAAAACCAATTGGTGATTGACGGATGGACCGTGATCCGCTTTTCTTATGACCAAGTGAACGATAAACCTCGTCGATGCCAACAGATTGTTCAACAAGTGATTGGCCAATGGTTAGGTAATGAACTGGACCAGACATCTCTGTCTCTTGCGGAAAAGGAAGTGCTTCGGCTAGCGATTCGAAAAGGAGAAACCATATCCCCTAAAGAGCTAGAGAAGTACTTGAAGCTAAGTGACAAGACGGTAAAAAAAGTACTTTCACAGCTAGTCGATAAAATGCTGCTGATTCCCGCATCTGGGATCAAGAGAGTCCGCTCTTATCGGTTGGGGGATCAGGTTAAGCACCCTATCAGATAAATAGTCGGAAAAATTCCACTTAATTAGTAATTATTATTAAAAAAGGCTGAAACAGACGGAGAGATTCCGCCTATTGACTTGAAAAACGTGAAAATGAGGGATTTTGCTTTTCATAGTCGGAAAGCCTCCCCTTATTTACCCCGAAACGAGCTCAGATCTACATTTAACCGGAAAATCTCCGCTTACTTTTGCTGGTTAATCGATAAAGGATAAGAAATCTTATTTAAATGGCCTTGAGTTTTATCTCAAAAATCCAAAAGTCCCTCTTTATGATGAATAATCACAAGCGGGCTTTTTTTTGCAAAAAACCCCCTCTTTAGAGAGGGGCTAGCCGCCAATATAGGACATTTCAATCTTTTTACGTGTTTTGTGTGTCTCTGCAGTTCTTTCATCTGAATATCTGTCATCACGGCCATTCCAAATGGCTGTAATCCGCTCAGCTATTTGCTCATCAGTTGCGCCATTTCTCATAAAATTCCGGATGTCGTGGCCATTTCCGTTAAATAAACAGGTGAAAATCTGACCATTTGCCGACAGGCGTGAACGCGTGCAGCTTGAGCAGAAGGATTCAGAAACGGATGTAATAAACCCAACATTCACGTCAGTATCTTTATAACGATAGAGTTTTGCTACTTCTCCATAATAAGCAGGGTCAACCGGTTCCATTTCGAAATGCTCTTTTAATAAATGATAAATCTGTTTTTTAGTAACAACATCATCCATCTTCCAACCGTTTGTTGCACCAACATCCATAAACTCGATATATCTGAGCTCTAAACCTTGATTTTTACAGTATTCTGCCATGGGGATGATTTCTGTATCATTTAACCCTTTTTTGACAACCATGTTGATTTTAACTCCAAGACCTGCTTGTTTTGCTGCTTCAATACCTTCCAATACAGGGCCGGTGCCTACACCGCGTCCGTTAATTTGACCAAACAATTCATCATTTAACGTATCAAGGCTGACATTTACTCTTTTAAGACCCGCCGCTTTTAACTCACTAGCAACTTTCGGAAGAAGGACTCCATTTGTTGTTAAACCGATGTCACTTAAGCCCTCAATTGCAGAAAGTTTTTTGACAAGAATCGGCATATCCTTACGCATGAGGGGCTCACCGCCAGTTAAGCGGATTTTTTCTACACCTAAACGAACAAATATTTTTCCCAACCGTTCTATCTCTTCATAGGTCAATAAGGAACTTCTAGGTAGAAATTCAAAATCTGGGCCGAATTGTTCTGCTGGCATGCAGTATTGACAGCGAAAATTACAGCGATCGATAACAGAAATTCTTAAGTCGCGTAATGGTCTACTTAATTTATCTTTAATAATGGTTTTTTCCATTCGTCTCAACTCCATTATTTTCAAAAGCTTTTTTATACTTAGTGTAACAAGAACTTACATAAAATACTGTTACTTTATTCACTACTTATATACCTTTCATTATTATTCTTATCTTAACAGATGTTTGTATATGATTAAACGATTGATTTTGGAAATCATTTTCTGCTATTTCTATCCCTCCATTCCATTTATACCATATGGTCTAACTTATTTTTTAATTTCCGTTGAAGTTTTCACTATATTGTCATTGTTTACTGGATTTTACCGACTAATCTTGAGATAAAATGTTACTAATGAACTTAATAAATTGAAATTGACTGGTATAGAAAAATCAGTTTGAGGTGATTTAAGATGACAGCGACAATGAAGCCAACTCATTCCATTGAGATAAAAGAACTACTTACATTTGCTGACCGGAAATTTAAAAGTGAAAGAGGAAGCTATCTATTTCAGGAAGGAATGTTAGCAGAAGAGCTATTCATTATTATTTCTGGCAAGATTCAAATCAGTAAAATTACTTCTGATGGCCGTGAACTTTCACTCAGAATTTGCAGCGCCAATGATATTTGCGGTGAATTAACACTTTTCACCGACAATCCGCGCTATCTATTAAGCGCAAAGGTGCTTGAAGAAGGGGAAATTGTTGCCATCAAAAAAGATGTGATAGAAAGTGAAATTTTCCAAAATAGTAAACTTGCCTTTGAGTTTATGAAATGGATGAGTGATCATTTCCGCAAAACGCAGACTAAATTTCGCGACCTTGTTTTAAATGGAAAACGGGGTGCCTTATTTTCTACGCTTATACGGATGTCCAACAGCTATGGGACCCCAAAAGGAAACGAAATCTTAATTGACCTGCCCTTAACCAATCAAGAACTGGCAAATTTCTGTGGTACCTCCCGTGAAAGTACCAATCGGATCCTTAGTGAGTTAAAGCGTGATAAGATTATTTCGATAAAAAAAGGAAAGATTTCTATTTTAGACCTGCAATATTTAAAAGATGAAATTGGCTGTGAAAATTGCTCAGCCGTCTATTGTAATATAGAATAATGCTAGTATTGACAAGGCTGTCTCAAATCATTGAGACAGCCTTGTTTTTCTAGTTTTGTGCTTGTTTTTCCCTTAGTACTTTCGGAACATACACGCAGAATGGTTCACTTTCAAGATAATCGCCTGTCATCGCAAACGCCCTTGATCTTGAACCCCCACAAACATAGCGAAATTCACAGACACCGCATTTTCCTTTAAATTCGTCTGGTTTTCGTAAGGCCTTAAAGATTGGCGATTCACGGTAGATCTCTGCTAATGGTGTCTCCCGAACATTCCCTGCCTTTACAGGCAGTAATCCGCTAGGATAAACATCACCGATATGGGAAATAAACACAAAGCCGTTACCGTCATTGACACCTTTAGGGGCACGTCCAAGTCCATCAATGGAACCTGTTAACCCTTTTTCTGTCAAAGCACTTAAATAATCGATTTCATCTGTCTGCGCCTTTGCTTCGCGCATTTTTTGCTGAATGACAACACGGCGGTAGTGCATCGCCTCTGTTGTCTTAATGTCGAATGGCACACGCTTGCTTAGGTCGTACAACCATCTGAGAACCTTTTCAGTTTCCACAGGTGAAACCATGTCAGTTACCTGCCCTCTTCCAGTTGGGACAAGAAAGAAGACACTCCAAAGCACGCATTTTAATTCCTCAACCAGTTTTGCCATCTCTTCAAGATGTTCATAATTGTATCTAGAAACAACCGTGTTAATTTGGATTGGCATTTCCAATTCGTGCAAATACTTAATTTTTTCCATGGTCAGATCAAACGAACCTGCTGTCCCGCGGAAATGGTCATGAATCTCGGCAGTTGGTCCGTCAAGACTAAAAGCCCATCGCGAGAGGCCGACTTCCTTTGCTTTCTGCATTGCCTCCATCGTTACATTCGGTGTAGCACTTGGCGTCATCGAAACCCGGACACCCTTTTGAACTGCATACTTGGCAATATCAAAAACATCTTCCCTCATCAAAGGGTCGCCACCTGTAAAGACAAGGATGGGATTATTCATATCGTATATTTGATCGATTAGATTTTTGCCTTCTTCAAATGTTAATTCGCGTGGATCCCTTGCATATTGCGCATCTGCACGACAATGCAGGCATTTTAATTGGCAAGCACGTGTCAGCTCCCATATAACGATAAATGGATCTTTATTAAAATCTCGGTTAAAAGACAAGTGAAACGCCCCCTAAAAAACAGCTTTTTCAAACGCAAACAGCCTTTATACTCTGTATTATAAACGTGTCTATGTTTGAAAAAAGTGAACTACCTCACAGACTAGGGGGCATATATGTCCGAAATGTGAAAGCTATAAGAAAAGCGCAGGAGCTGGACAATTTTCAAAGTCGAAATTTTATCATGCTTTATCTTTTAAAAAAATTTAGGAAGGCAGCTTGTTTAAAAAGAATATTGAAATGGTCCCAGGTCCCGTGTGCGCCCCAATAGCTGAGCCAATCGAGGAAATATACACCTCTTTCGGATTAAATTCCTCTTCGAACATCGCTTTTACTTCCAAAGCCGTTTCAAGATTATCTGCATGGCTGATGCTAATGACCTGCTCCTGCAAATTAGACCCTCGCTCGTTCATGATTTCAATGATTCGGCGAAATACTTTCTTTTTCCCTCTGATTTTTTCAATAGGAACAAGTTTCCCTTCTTCCATATTTAAAATCGGCTTAATATTTAATAATCCACCTAAAAACGCTGAAGCTTTCGAAACCCTGCCGCCTTTTGCCAAATAATCTAAATCCTCTACTGTAAAAATATGCTCCATGTGCTCGCTTCTAAATAGGACATCTTCTAAAATTTTTTCTTTCGTCACGTTATTTGCCGCGAGCCTCGCTGCTTCTTGAACAATCAGTCCAATTCCAAGTGATGCACATTTCGTATCAACTATCGTTATTTGTAGGTTTGGATATTTTTCCTTGACTTGGTCAAGAATCATAACAGCGGTTGAATATGTACCGGACAATGCGGAAGAAAAGGCAATATAAATTCCTTCTTCATTTTTTTCTGCCATTTCTGTAAAAACTTTTTCAAACAAAAGTGGGGACACTTGAGATGTTTTTGGTATGACACCACTGCGGATGGCATCATACACCATTTTTGGATCAATGGTTTTTACATCCTCATATTCTTGTTCATTAATTTCAACCTTTAAGGGAAATAACGTAACATGATTTTCTTCATAAAAACTTTTTGGTAAATCACATGCGCTGTCAGCGAGTATTTTTACCGGCATGAAGCTCACCTCATTCATAACTTATTATTTTACCTTCAGTTTATCGGTTTCGGCTTAAAAATACAATTTAAATTAAGGGGGCACACCATTGATTTGGCTACAGACGAAAAAAGCTTTTATTGTTGCGGTTGGTGCATTGTTAAATGCACTCGCCATGAATTTATTTCTCATTCCAGCGAATGTATACTCCAGCGGTTTTACCGGAATTGCACAATTACTTTCGAAAGTCCTTAGTGATTATACACCCATTCATGTCTCAATGGGTTTTTTATTGCTTGTCCTCAATATTCCCGTTGCAATTCTCGGTTGGAAGAAGGTAGGTAAATCGTTTACGATTTATAGTTTTATGAGTGTGTTACTATCGTCTCTGTTTCTAACATTGGTTCCAATCCAGAAATTTTCACATGATATCTTACTGAATGCCGTATTTGGCGGAGTCATTCAAGCAATCGGGGTTGGGATCACTTTAAAATGGGGAGCATCCACAGGCGGTGTTGATATTATTGCGATGGTTTTATCAAGACTTAAAGACAAACCTGTTGGGCCATATATGTTCGTATTAAACGGGATTATCGTTATGACCGCTGGCTTCTTATTTGGCTGGGAAAAAGCCCTTTATACACTGGTGGTCTTATATGCCTCGACGAGGGTTGTTGATGCTATCCATACAAGGCATGCCAAGCTGACAGCGATGATTATTACCAAAAAGGCAGAAGAGCTGAAAAAAGCGATTCATGCTTCGCTTGTTAGGGGTATTACAATGATTCCCGCTAAAGGGGCGTTTTCCAATGAATCAAAGGACATGCTGATGATCGTCATTACCCGCTATGAACTTTATGATTTAGAAAGAATCATTAAGGAAGTGGATCCCCTAGCGTTTACAAACATCGTACAGACGACCGGGGTTTATGGATTCTTTCGCAGAGATTAGAAAAGCGGAAGCGCCTTGTTATGGCGTTCCCGCTTTCTTTTTTTCCTTACTGAATATGATCAAGCTCTTGTTGCATTTGTTGGAGCTGGGCTTGCTCTGCGACAGTCGAGTTGGCAAAAGCAGAACTTAGGGAATTCTTAGCCTTTGCGACTGCAGAATCAAGGTCATTAGGGTTAGCGGATTTCGCCATTTCCACAAATCTCCGTGCTTCCTGGAATAATTGGTTTCCCATGTTATATTCCTCCAAGCGAGGATTCGTGCACATTTGCCATCTTCTGAGCTTCTGCTTCAGCGTAGGTCATGTGATAAGGAATACGTTCGGCATGCTTGCTAACTGTATCCTTTCCTTGCTGGACAAAGCGTTTTGATTTGTTTGATTTACCCATTCGAATCCCTCCAATATGCTAAGAAGCTTATATTGAAACAGCAACGCTGCCTCAATAATTAGTATGCTCCAAAAGCAGACCGTTCATTTAGGAAAAGCTTGGTCAAGGTGCTTCCGCGTTATAATTTTAACAAATCCGCCAAATATGCCCCAACACCATCTTCTTCATTACTCAAGGTTACATCATTAGCGATATTCTTTACCTGGTCAATCCCATTTCCCATCGCAATTCCATGACCGGCATATTCAAGCATTTCCAAATCATTGTCTTCGTCGCCAAAAGCAATAATTCTTTCAGTTGGGATCCCAAAGTAATCTGCTGCCTTTTTCAAGCCTACAGCTTTATTTAACCCAACTTTAATGATTTCAATGACATGCCATGGGGCAGCCCAGCTTCGTTGTTCAATCACTTCGGCGTGAATCTCAGATAAATGATCACGAATTAATTTAAGCTGATCTTCCTCTGTATGGATCAACATACTTGTAGGTGCATCGTTTAAAAAGTTTTGTAAATCACCTGTGGTAATTTTGGGATTGCCAAAGCTAAAAATGTCTAAAAGCTTCTCATCATGGTAATGGAAATAAATATCGTCCATTACTTCGGCAATTATATTGTGAAACTGAAAACTTCTGCAAGCTTCGACAATGTCCTTTGCTACTTTTACATCAAGTGGTTCATGATAGAATCCCCAGCTTGAATCAAGCGGATGATGCATAAAAGCTCCATTAAAATTAACAATTGGTGTGTTTAGCTCCAATTCGCGATAATACATTTCACTTGAACGATAAGGTCTGCCGGTTGCAATCATGACAATATGACCTTCAGCTTTTGCTTTTTGAATAATTTCCTTATTTTTTTGAGAAATAGTTTTATCATCTTTTAATAATGTCCCATCTAAATCTAATGCGATTAAATGTTTTTCTGCCATATTAACTCCTTCTTATTTCAAATTTCCGTTAGTGAATGCATTGCTTTAGGAAAAAAATTGTTTACATGATACACTACATGTAAGAATGATGATTATTATTTCTATATTTACTATGTTAACAACTTTATATCTAACCTGTAAAAAAATTCACACCAAAAGCAACAAAAAAGCTATATACTTTTATATGTTCAAACAAAAGCGGTTTTAATTACCGCCTTTTGGAAATTGTAATAAAAACTAGCAATGAAGTAAATAAAAATATAGTAAGGAGTGAAACCATATGAATGAAGAATTAAAAGAAAACATTATGGGTGCATTAGAGTTAGTTATTGACCCTGAGTTAGGTGTCGACATCGTCAATTTAGGCTTGGTATATGATGTTGAATTGGATGATGAGGGAAAGGCTACAGTTACGATGACGTTAACGGCAATGGGCTGCCCACTTGCTGGAACCATTGTCGACCAAGTGAAAAGAGCACTAACTGACATCCCTGAGATCAAAGAAACGGAAGTAAATATTGTTTGGAATCCGCCTTGGAATAAAGAAATGATGTCCCGTTATGCGAAAATCGCCTTAGGTATCCGTTAAGGAGTGATGATAGCACATGAAAAACAAAGTGATTTTAGTTAGCTCGAATCAACTTGGCAGGGGCGACCAAATTCTTGGTGAAAGTATCCTTGAAACTTTCTTTACGATACTTAAGCAAAAGGAAGAGCTCCCGGCAGCCGTTTTTTGTATGAATAGCGGAGTGCTCACCATGACTGAGGAATCTCTTGTCTCGGTTCATCTAAAAGAATTGGAAGCAAAAGGTGTCGATATTTTAGCATGTAAAACATGTGCCGATCACTATGAAGTAACTGAAAAATTGGAAGTTGGCAAAATTAGTGGGATGGGCGACTTTATTGATTTGGCAGCAAAATATGAGATTTTAACCATTTCTTAAAAAGAAAGGAATGAGGTGCTCGCACCTCATTCCTTATTATTTATGGTCTGTTTTCTTTGTGTATTGATTTTTCCCTGCCTGACGGTTTTTTTCACGCATCATATTCTTTTCGTGGTGAAGGGCATTATTGTCTTTTGCTTTTTTGTCATTATCAGAAGTGTGCGGCATTACCATGCTCCTTTCAAAATTCCTTGCAACCTTAGTGTAAGCATTAAGAAAGAGAGTATGTAAGTTAGTTTTTTACATATGTCCAGCTACCTTCTTGGTAGACCTTACCTTCTTTCATCAGTTTCCCCAGCGCACGTTTAAAGGCCCCTTTGCTTAAGTCAAATCGCTCTTGGATATCTTCCGGTGTGCTTTTATCACTAAATGGCATGGCACCATTTCTACTCATTAAGTACTCGTAGATTCTAGCTGCATCCAAATCTTGTGATTCCTCTTTTCTTGCAAGTAAAGAAACATTAATCGTTCCATCTTCCTTGACGTCAATGATCCGTCCTTCTACTTTTTCACCTAACCGTGGCTCTGTACCCCGTTGTGATTCATGAATAAATCCTTTAAAGCCTTCAATAGTGTAGACCCAGCTGCCTACCTTTGCCGTACGGTATATATGACCTTGGATATTTTTATTAAAATCTTTCTCGGTTGCCTTGACGGAAATCGATTGAATCACTTGATCACTGGCTTGCTTTGCATAAATCAGATGATTACGATTTACTCTTAGGGTGACATACACCATATCACCGATGTTCGGCCAGACCGATTGATGGGCTGGAAGATCATCAGCACCTAACAGAATATCCTTTGGGAGGCCAATATTTAAAAAGACGCCGATTCTCGGGTTTGTATCTGTTACTTTTACCCAAGCGTATTGTCCAACAGAAACTTCCGGAATCGTCATCGAAGCGGATATTCTCCCTTGTGAATCGACAAATATAAAGACTTCGACTTCGTCTCCTTCCGCTAATTCTTGATGCGCTTGATTACTATGCAATAAAACATCTTCATTTCCATCAGATAAAAAATAGCCAAACTCGGCTTTCCGCGCAACAGTAAGCGTTGTTGCTTGACCTATTAATTCATTGAGTGACATATATAACTCCCCTTTTCTTTTTTCGGAGATTTTTCCTGTGAGATTCCTGTCTAGCGCAAGCAGCTAGGCGCTTCCGCTTTTCTAATCTTGTTTAGACTGATATATTTTACTATAATGTACCCATAAAGGGAAACTTTTGCAGGAGCTTATGTTTCTATTTATTTTAAAATGGAGGTTAAAACGATGTCTAAAGACAGCTCATTTGATATTGTATCCAAAGTTGAATTTACCGAAGTCACAAATGCCATTACGGCAACAATGAAAGAGATCGGCACCCGTTACGATTTTAAGGGCAGCAAAAGTGAAGTTTCACTTGATAAGGAAGAGCTGGTCCTCATTTCTGACGACGAATATAAAATGGATCAATTAAAGGATGTATTATTTAGTAAATTAATTAAAAGAGGTGTTCCTGTAAAAAATCTTGATTATGGGAAAATCGAAAGGGCATCAGGAGGAACGGTGCGGCAAAGAGCAAAAATTGCTCAAGGGATCGATAAAGAAAATGCTAAAAAGATTAACACGATTATAAAAAATAGTGGTGTCAAAGTGAAAAGTCAAGTGCAGGACGATCAGGTCCGTGTCAGCGGCAAAAACCGGGATGATTTACAAAAAATTATTTCCTTGGTCCGTGAAGCAGACCTTAGTATTGATGTCCAATTCATCAATTACCGATAAGGTGTTAGGCAGAAGGTTTAATCCTTCATGCCTTTTTTATTTCTTTTCATAATTTAACTCATTTAATGAAAACTAACAAGAAAAGCGGAAGGCGCCGTCTATCGTCGTATGGACTGGAGCGCTTCGATTGAGATAAAGGAAACACGGAGAGCGTGGCGATCCGATGTTGACTTATCCTAGGGAGAAGAGTGAAGTACACTAGCCGATGGCGCCTGGAGCTGGACAATTCTCAAAGTTAAAATTATATTTTTTTGATAAACTAACGGAGGTTTTCATAAATGAGTAGTAATAAAAACCAACAAAAGCAAACATTTCCGCCCCAGCATCAAAACCACCAGCCTGGAATAGAAAGTGAAATGAATCCGCTTCCGATTTCTGTTGCTCCCAATTATAAGTCTGGAGACAAATTAGCTGGTAAAACCGCGATCATTACGGGGGGCGATAGTGGAATCGGCAAATCTGTTGCGATTTATTTTGCCAAGGAGGGTGCAGATATCGCGATTGTTTATTTAGAAGAACATCAGGATGCCGAGGAAACAAAGCAGCTAATCGAAGCAGAAGGTCGCACTTGCCTCCTTTATGCCGGTGACATTGGCGATGAAGAATTTTGTAAAGAGATCGTGAATAAGACAATTGATCAATTTGGTAGGCTGGATATACTCGTCAATAATGCGGCAGAGCAGCATCCACAACAAAGCCTATTGAATATTACATCGGCACAGCTGGAGAAAACATTTCGAACCAATCTATTTTCCTACTTTTATATGACCAAAATGGCTCTTCCCTATTTACAGGAAGGGGCATCCATCATTAACACCGCATCGATTACAGCGTATGAAGGAAATGAACAATTACTTGATTACTCCGCATCTAAGGGAGCCATTGTTTCTTTTACGCGATCCTTGGCCATGTCACTCGCTGCACAGGGAATACGTGTAAATGGAGTAGCTCCGGGCCCTATTTGGACTCCGCTCATCCCATCAACATTTACGGAGGATAAAGTTGCCACGTTTGGGTCTACCTCCCCAATGGGACGTGCAGGACAGCCTTATGAGTTGGCACCCGCCTATGTGTTCTTAGCGTCTGATGACTCCTCATATGTCAGCGGGCAAATGATTCATGTAAATGGCGGGACAATTGTCAATGGCTAAAAAAATGTATCGGCGGGACAACCGCCGATACGTTTTAGTCTATTCTTTTCGTTTTTCTTCTCTTGATGAGGAAGTAAAGGAAGATACCCACTAAGATATAAACGACAATTAAGGAGGCAATAAGTGAAATCTTAATTCCACTTTTTTCGGTCAGTACATATATTTCAGAATTATCGCGATCTTGGATGAGAATGTATTGATGTTGACGACTGCGAACAAGATCCCCTCCAAGTAAACCACGGAGCTCCTTACCGTCCGCTAACTGCTTATCTGTTAAAATAACCTTTTGTGATTTGGTGGAATTATTGATGGCAACGACTGATGTTTCCCCTTTATAGACCCGTTTATAAACCATCATTCCACCTTTGTCATAAAGCACTTCCATCGTCCCTCTTGTTAAAGAAGCAAGTTGTTTTCGCTGCTCGGCAAGCTTGGTAATATATTCGATCAGTTCTTTTTCCGTACGAAAATTCATCTGTCTGCGGTTATCGGGAATATCTCCCCCAATTAAGGCAATTTCAGTTCCATAATAAAACATCGGAACACCTGGGGTCGTATACAAATAAGTTAAAGCTGTTTTCCACCGTGAGCCAGGAAACTGTCTCTTGTCAACAATATCATTCGTAAATCTTGTCGTATATTCATTATCTAAAAAGTTGGCCATTAATCCGTCTTTTTTTTCAGAACTATAAAAGGCAGAGTTAAGGGGGCTAAAAGATTGATTTGTCGTTGCAAAAGCCTTTCTTAATTTCTCACTTTGGGAATAATCAAATAAGCTGTCAATTCCGGCATCATGATATTTATTTACATCCAATGCCGCATTCTCAGCTGGAAGGCCAATTAGGAAAAATCCCTTTTTCCCTTTCTTTACCTCCTTTGAAAAATCAGTCCAAAAGCTTACTGGAACATGATTGACCTCTGGAAGGCTATATCCATCCACATCTGTTTTCTTCATCCACCATTTTGCTGCATCGATTAAGTACTTTTTGACTTCGGGGTTGTCCTGATTAAGGTCAGGTAATCCATCGACCCAGCCATTTTCAAGCTCTTGCTGATTATTCGTATCAACGATTTCCTGTTTTTGATGAAACCAGTCTTGTTTGCTTGAATCCTTTACCCACGGATGGGTAGCGGCAGTGTTATTCGTGACAAAATCCATTAATACCTTTATTTTTCGCTTATGTGCTTCTTTCACAAGCTTTTGAAACGTCTTCATCGATCCAAAATGCTCATCCGTTTTGTAAAAATCATTCACCCAATAGCCATGGTATCCATTCTTGGCATTATCGAAGATGGGTGTTAAACGAATGGCAGTGAAGCCCATATCCTGTATGTAATCTAATTTGTCAATAATCCCTTGAAAGTCGCCGCCGTTATAGACATTGGGGTCCTTGGCATTCACATCGATATCATTGTTTATATCCCCGTTGTTGAACCGGTCAATCATGATAGAATATACAGTTTCATCCTGCCACAGCCTGTCTTTCTTTTCTATAGCAGCTTGGGCCGGCAGGGCTGAAATGAATAATAAGGTGATTAAAAAGAGTGTAATTTTCTTCATCTATTTTCCTCCTCCAAAAAAGGGAAGAGCACCCTCTTCCCAACACTTATTTTAATCTAATAAGGTTTTTATTCCAAATTTAATTTCTACTTTTTGAAATAAAACTGCATTTTTCATTTGTTGATTCACTTTCTACTTCACTATATTAATATCGTAATCCTTAAACCATGTGTGAAGCTGCACAAGATAGGCCAATAATTGCGGCCCTGTCATGAGCTGGCCAAACCACGGTTCTTGAAAGGATTTCCCCCGTCTCGACAATCTTTTCCAACCGATCCTTTTGGAAAAATTCATGCAATACCGAGGATTTATCTTGTAGGATTGACTCCACCCATTTTTGAATGGCCACCGTATATGCCGGATTGTGCGTCTTTGGATAAGGACTTTTCTTTCGGTAAAGGACCTCCTCCGGAAGAATCCCCTCAAAGGCCTTTCTTAGAATCCCTTTTTCCCTGCCGCGGTACATTTTCATCTCCCATGGGATGTTCCACACGTATTCCACAAGTCGGTGGTCAGCAAATGGAACTCTGACTTCAAGGCTCGCCCCCATACTCATACGGTCTTTTCGATCCAGCAATGTCGTCATAAACCAGGTCATATTAATATAAAACAATTCTCTCCGCTTCGCCTCAACCAAACTTTCCCCTTCCATTTTCGGGGTTTCCGCAATAGCTTTTTGATATTGTTCACTGCTGTATTCATCCAGTTTCAATTTTTCCTGCCAATGCGATTTTAATAAATCTTGTCTCTCACCGACAGAACGCATCCATGGAAAACCCGGGCGTTCAAGATCTTGTTTACGATGAAACCATGGATATCCTCCGAAAATTTCATCGGCGCATTCGCCCGATAGGCCGACAACAAAGTCTTTTTTTATTTCTTTACAAAACCATAATAAGGAAGAATCCACATCTGCCATGCCCGGAAAATCTCTAACATGTGTGGCCTCCAATAAATCATGTACAAGCTGCTGCTGTGATATCGTTTTGTTAAAATGTTTCGTATGAAATTGATCTGTTATCATTTGTATGAATCGCTCATCAGCATCAGGCTGAAATTCATTCGAGGAAAAATATTGGTCATTTCCTTCATAATCGATGGAATACGTATGAAGCTGCCCTTTTCCCTGTTCTTGAAATCCTTTTGCAGCAATGGCCGTAATGATGCTGGAATCAAGACCCCCGGATAAGAATGTACATAAGGGTACATCGGAAACAAGCTGTCTCGTTACAGCGTCGGTCACTAAATAACGAACCTTTTCCGCTGTTTCTTCGACACCATCCTTATGCTCTTCACTTTTTACATTCCAATAACGCCATATTTTTAGGCCGTTTTTTGAAAATGTCAGCGCATGAGCGGGTCTCAACTCTTTCATTCCTTTAAACACACCGGACCCAGGTGCCCTTGATGGCCCTGCACCGAATATTTCAGCTAGCCCTTCCTGGTCAATTTCAGTTTTGATTTCCGGATGGGCTAGAATGGCCTTCAACTCTGAAGCAAAGATAAGCCCTTTTTTATGCTCGGTGAAAAATAATGGTTTTACTCCAAGCCGATCTCGTCCAATAAAGAGTTGTTCTCTTTTCGAATCCCATATGGCAAAGGCATATATGCCGTTTAAATAATTTACACATTCCTCCGCCCATTCTATATAGGCAGTTAACAGAACTTCTGTATCAGAATGACCTTTAAAGGAATATCCTTTAGTATGGAGTATTTTGCGGATATCTTCAGTGTTATATAATTCGCCGTTGTAGCAAATGGTGTAATCAAGATCCCCTTTTTGCTTGGTCATTGGTTGTCTGCCCCCTTCAGGATCGACAACAATTAACCGCTTATGACCAAAACCAACATGTGTATCAAACCAAATGTTGGTTTCATCAGGACCCCTTTTCGCTAACGTATTCACCATTTTCGTTAATGTATCTGTTTCGTTTTTTATTGGATGTGAAAAATTTACCCACCCCGAGATTCCGCACATTGACATCTCACTCCTTTACAAAAAATTATAGATCGATCATGCATGCTCTATAGTATTCAGCCCATGTCAAATGGTTAATTGTCCATATAACTGCAACCCAGTATAAATTTATACTTATTTTTTAAAAAAACTTTAGTTATAAAACGTCAGGAAGATGTCTAAAAAGAAAAATGAAAGCAACTGTGCTACGGAGGTTAACAATGAATCGACAGCAACGAATAAATCTATATAATAGCCAGCAAAGGGCCTACAATGAGGGAACAGTGGAACAGATTAACAATCAATGGATATTTTTCGATGAGGAGACAGAGGAAGCAACTATGCTCGATGATTTCGTTCATCAAGAAATTGAAATCTTTCGTTTGAACCGCTGGAAAAAAGGAATATTGAATGAACCGGGAAAAATTCATTGTGGAAAGGAAGCGATTATGCTTCGTGATCACGATACAATACGAATGAGGAAACACTTAATTTACTCATTAGAAAGACTTTTAGATGGAGTAAACGATGATGCTTTTTTCCAATTTATCACTACATTAAATTCCCTGAATTTTTCTATTTATGATTGTATTTATTGTTATAACCATTTATCCTTCTTATCAGATGAACACCGTAAGGACGGGGTGAATTTTTTGGTATTTGACAATCAGGAGCAAATTTGCAATGTCCAGCATCACTTCTGTTATTATGAAAAGGTCAATGACCGATTTGAATTCACCTTAAACACTGGGAAGCGATTAATAATAGAAAAAATGATTTCTTAAAGAATAGCGGAAGGCGCCTGGAGATGGACAATAAGAAAAAGGTGTGGTGGCGCTCACACCTTTTTCTATTTACGTTCCAATATATTTTGAATAAAGTGTTTTCGCTTTGACGATATCATTTGTGCCATGGATAAGCACACGAGAATCCTTAAATACCACAATGAAAATACCCTCTTCAGGGGAAAAGCGCAGTAAAAAGTCGTTTCCTGTGACTTTACCACTCTTCCTTAAGACCTCTGTTGTCTTTTTTAAATCCAGCTCGCTCTTTTTCCGTGGGTTGATTTGAACTGTATCCCTGCCGCAAAGGCTTGTATAAGCAATTTGCTGCCCTGACAATCGATCAAGATAATCAAATTGCCTCTTCACGCATGCAGGACACTCAGGATTTCTCCCCTGCGAGATATCCATTTGCATGGAGGAAACGTCCCAAATATCGATTTGTTCCAAGTTAAGCGTTGTTTCCGCACCCACTATAAGTTTTATCGTTTCCATCGCCTGGAAAGAGCCAATAATATCCGTTAATGGTGACAATACACCTACCGTATCACACGTTTCGCCGGTCCCAGTAGGTACATAGGGAAAGAGACAACGATAGCAAGGGGTTACTCCCGGTTTAATAACCGCAAACATCCCGCGCGAACTCACTGCCGCACCGTGCACCCACGGAGTTCCACGCTTAACTGCCACATCATTAATTAAAAAGCGCGTCTGGAAGTTGTCGGTTCCATCAACAATCACGTCAACCCCAGCTAATAGTTCCTCTGCATTTTCCAAATTCAAATCTGCTATTACTGCCTCAACCGTAACGGTTGAATTAATTTTCTTTAGTCTATTTTGCGCCGCCACTGCTTTAGGAAGATGTAATCTTGCATCCTCTTCATCAAAGAGCGTTTGGCGCTGGAGATTGGATAGTTCTACCAAATCACGGTCGATTAGCCTGATGAATCCCACACCTGATCGGACAAGATGGTTTGCAATCACGGTACCAAGTGCCCCTGCCCCAACAACAGCAACCCGGCTTTTCAACAATTTCTCTTGCCCCTCTACCCCAATCCCTTGAAAAAGAACTTGTCTTGAATATCGTTCCAAGCCACTCACCTGAATTCCTCTTTTCTCTATTCATATTACTATTATCTTACCAAATTTTTTTCTTTTCATAGTACCTAAAATTCAATTTTCAAAATATTACAAAAGGGTGTATAATAATAATTGGGGAAAAAGCTAATTTTTGGAGAAATCTCTTTGTATATTTTAAATGTAATAAGAGATTAGTATAAAAAATAATGGAAAAGAGGGGAATTACTTTGAATCTAGGCGGTTTTAAAAACAAGGAAGTCTTAGTTGACTTAACCAATGGGACTGTTGATTACAGGGCCATAAATGAAAGCGATGCCAAAAAGTACATAGGCGGCCGCGGTCTCGGGGTTAAGTATGTGCTGGATAATGGTCCTTCAGTTGAGCCGTTATCACCTGAAAATATTTTATGCTTTATGACTGGTCCGGTTACCGGTTCCCGTTCGTCTATGAGTGGACGTCTATGTGTTGTAACAAAATCTCCGCTTACGGGGACCGTCACCGACTCTCACATCGGCGGATGGACGGCGGCACGTTTAAAGTGGGCAGGTATCGACAATCTAATTTTCTCAGGAAAAAGTGATAAGCCTGTATATCTTTACATTGCTGAAGGTAAAGCAGAACTCCGTGATGCATCCAATTTGTGGGGAACAAGCACAAGGGCCTTCATCAAAGCGATGAAAGATCAACATGGTGAAGAAGACCTAAGTGTCATGACAATTGGTCAGGCAGGTGAAAACACTGTTCGGTTTGCCTCATTTATTAATGAACATGACCGCGCTGCTGGTCGCGGCGGTACTGCTGCAGTCGCCGGATATAAAAAGCTTAAGGCGATTGTCATTAAAGCCGCACAAAAAGGGAACATGCCTGTTGCTAAATTAGAGAGTGAGTATAAGGATGCGAATAAAAAAGCCGTTAAAGCCATCCTCGATGGCGGCTTAACAGCACCAAATAAAGGCGGCTTATCCGTCTATGGTACAAACGTGTTAACAAACCTGATTAACGAGGTTGGAGCACTGCCAACGAAAAACTCCCAGTTTACTCATTGGGATGAAGCAGAAAAGCATAGTGGTGAATATGTGAACACACATTTACGTGTAGCGAACAAAACCTGCCACGCCTGCCCTGTTGGCTGTAAAATTGAAGTAGAAGTAAAGGATGGCAAATATAAGACACGAGTGGAAAGCATTGAATTTGAATCTGCATGGTCCCTTGGTTCCAACTGTCTATTAAGTGACGCTGAAGCGATTTCCTTTATGATTGACCGCTGCAATGAGTACGGCCTTGATACCATTGAACTGGGGCACGCCTTTTCTGTAACGATGGAAGCCTATGAAAAAGGGATCATTTCTGAGGAGCTAATCTGGGGTGATGCCGATTCCATGATTGAATTAACTAGAAAAATTGCTTTCCGCGAAGGCTTCGGCGGTACACTTGCTGAAGGACCAGCACGCGCCGCTGCTTCTTGGGGTGCACCTGAACTTTCCATGTCCGTAAAAGGCCAATCGATTCCAGCCTATGACCCTCGTGGAATTCAAGGGATCGGGCTAGGTTATGCCACAAGTAACCGCGGTGCCTGCCACTTGCGCGGTTATACTGTTGCAAGTGAAATTGCCGGTATTCCAGAGCCAACCGACCGTTTACAACCAGAAGGGAAAGGCGAATTATTAAAAGTATTCCAAGATATGCTTGCCTTCTCTGATTCTATGAATATTTGTAAATTCTCTTCTTTCTCTGAAAATGCGGAGCATTATGCCGAGCAATATAGTGCGATGACGGGTGTCCAATTGACAGCAGATGACGTCATGAAGGCCGGAGAAAGAATCTATAACCTGGAGCGTTATTATAATAACCTTGCAGGCTTCAATAAACGTGAAGACGACTTCCTTCCAAAACGGTTCACTGATGAACCGGCATCAGGAAACAGCGCTGGTGTTGTCAGCCGTATGGATATCATGCTTGAAGAATATTATCAGGTACGGGGCTGGCAGGACGGACTTGTACCGAATGAAAAGCTGCGTGAATTAGGCATTATTGATGCTGAAAATCAGCTAGTATAAAATGAAGAAGGCTTCTGCAAATAAAGTTGCAGAAGCCTTCTTTGATTACCCGCCAATTCTGGTTGTTTTGTAACGATAATTTTTAATTAATGCTTCAAGTATTGTATCTGTATCTGCTTTAAAGCGGACCTTAGCAGCATTTACCTTAAATGTTTCAGTAAATGTTATTTCCTTCTCCGATAAGATCTGTCCACTCCAGCTCTCAGCCTCATAAATGAAGGGAAACGAATCCGTCTTCTGTTTCGCACCGAGCTCTTCGAAATACAATCCCAAATACGCTATACTAATGCCCCGAAACTCTAAATCTATTGTCGCCATTATCAGCCTCCTGCAACGGGGGGAAATAGTGCAAACTGATCTTCCTCGGCCACTCTCGTCTGAAGGTCATCAAGATGAATAATATTCCTGCCGTTCACATACACATGAACAAATGGCAGCAGCTCTTTTTCTGGAGTAAAAACCTCATCTCGCAGGTCAGGAAACATTTCCACCATTTTATCTAAAACATCCATAACCCGATCCCCATCAGGCAGCACCTTTACTGTTACCCCTCCACATATTTCACGGAGATTTGCAAACACCTTTACAATCACATTCATCTCTCCCCTCTACTAGTTTTAATATTAAAACCGGAAGCTTGAGTTGTCACGTGGTTTATAGCTATTTTTCAAAAATGAAAAGGCTGTCCCCCAGGGACAGCCTTCTTAAACAAATACCTTATACATTAAAAATCGACATTGGCAGCTTTTCAAAGCCTAAATATAATACGAGCAGCCAGGCGATCACAAACTGAATCCAGAAGACGGAAGTTCGCCTTTTATTTGCGACACGTCCCAGGATCATTTCAAATAATCCAATTACCCATAACCCGGCAACCGCTTTTAAGATATACCAAACATCAATTTTGTAAACCGAGAAAAGGAGTCCGATACCTGTGGCAATAATAACTAGATATAAAACACGTAATATCATTTGAATAATTTTAAATCCTTTGGCTTTCCCGCCTTTATTTAATGAAAGAGCTACGAAAAATAAAATCAGAGCTAAAACCCATGCTGTTACATGACCATGAATCATTCTGTTTCCTCCTATGTATAGTAATCGAGACTATCATACCATAGGCATTTAGTAATTACGAAAAAAGTGATTCAAATATTGTGACAAACTTAGTAAAGCTGCAAAAGGAATTAGGAAGCAGGTGTATCCGGCACCTCTAACAAATATAATCTAGGCAAATGATTCACATTACATTCGCCCAATCATAAGATGTAAAAGATATTAATAAGAAAAGCGAAAGCGCCCTGGTCAGCGGCGTATGGCCTGGAGCGCTCCAACTGAGATAAAGGAAACACGGTGAGCGAAGCGCATCCGTGCTTGACTTATCGTAGGGCGGAGAGCGAAGGACACTAGCCGCTAGGGCGCTGGAGCTGGACAATTCTCAAAGTCGAATGATATAAATTCTGATATTAATAATAAAGGATGTTGAATATGCCAGCAATTGTTGGGGTTGCACAGGTCATTACACTAGGAAACAGCTCTGTTTTCCACATTGGTGATGTTTACAAAATTATGCCGTTTGCCACAGCAAAGACCTTTTCCGGTGCCGGATCCTTTAACACCGGTGAGCAGGTAGATGTCCATAACCGATTAAGTTCAACGAATACAAATGATCCAGAGGTTTTTGATCAAGGTAATTTCTTTAATATGTAATGAGTGGGTGGTCTAACATGAATTTTTATATCCAGCAATCCATTCAAATCAATTTTATTAAAATTGGAGGAATCACCAATTCCTCGGTCCTCCAAATTGGCAGTGCCGGGATTATTAAGCCCCAAGCAAATCTATTTAATACGGGAGGATTTACTAAGCCGGCGCCAGCAGGAATAAAGCCTCAAGGAGAAACACTTTTTGCGCCTGCAGTACCATTACAAGCTCCTGTCAGAAATTTTTAAACGATACCTCTTTAATGCAAAAGCCTTGTCTGCCTAATGAACTTGTGGAAAAGAAGCAAATCCAATAGGATTTGTGCATATAGTTAGAACACAAGACGAAAAGGCAATTCGCGGCGAGGTGATTCACGTGTATCAAGATATGTATCAATACCTTCAATGGCTGCAGATGTGTATCCAAGCACAAGAAAAAAGAATTGTCGCATTAGAACAGACAATTCAAAAATTAAACAATGATGTAAAGCAGGCATTGGAAAAGCCCACGATACATGTTGATAGGATTGACTATAAATTCGATCAATTGAAAGTTGAAACCCTAGAGGGAACGTTAAATATTGGTTTGAATCCGAATGATTTATCGGGAATTGAGGACTTTGCTGTTCAAAATCAATCATTAAAAACCCCTTTTTCTCCAAAAGAACAATTGCGAAAATCAATAGATATTGAACAGGCTATTCATAACTACTTAGAAACAGATTTGCCGCATATCATTGATGATGCCCAAAGAAACCAAGACATTCCCCCAAATGATACCTATTTAGCT
The DNA here is from genome assembly GCF_030915505.1 of Neobacillus sp. OS1-2. GTDB lineage: Bacteria > Bacillota > Bacilli > Bacillales > Cytobacillaceae > Neobacillus. The sequence goes on along the minus strand of NZ_CP133265.1, from coordinate 3,272,552 downwards.
TTCATTAAAGAGGATATCATCAAACAGCTTCCCACCCGGATTGATCATCATATTAAAGCTTACACAGCAAAGGTTCAATCGGCTGATGGGGATCATCCAATTGATGAAATGGTAATTGAAGCACTAAAGCAGGAAATTCAAAGTGGTGTAAAGGTTTTTCTGGCTAACTTACCTGAAAATATGAAAGGGATGAAGACGGAATGAACTTTGAGGTCTACAATCGTGTTCTCCATGTTAACAATGTTAAAATCATGGCGGTCGCTAGCTCCTCATTATTTATGGTGGGCGATGCAGAAACAATCCAGTTGACATCAGCGTTTGATACACCGCCAGAATCATTAATTATCGGGCCATTTGTACCATTGGAACGGGATGTGACCCCTGGATATGCTAACCCGAACCTCTAGTGTAGATAACCTCCGCTTAAGAGAGGTTGCTTTCTGCTCGATTATCCAACTGGGAGATTCTTGCATTCTTAACGCATTCTCCAGGGCCCTTGCCGTTCAAAGGGAAGCAGAAACTTTTCATGGTAACGAAGGGAATTTTCCTTCCTATTCTGTCTATAAAAAAACGCTGCCACTGCCGCCTATAAATGAGAGTATGTCTTTTTTACGGCATAATCTGAATCCACTTATAAAAGTGAATAATATTGATATCACTGCCGTTTCTTCTTCATCCATTTTACATGTTGGAAACACGCAACATGCCTCGATGGAGGTAAGAGTTAAGCATATCCGTCAGCTTCTGCTTAAAGGTCATGAACAAGACATCATCTAAATGCATATGTTACTGTAAGGTAATTGCCTAGGAAGTTTACTAGAAAAGGATGTTATTCATGCCAGCTATCATTGGCCCAGTACAAATTGTGACTGTGAGTGGGGGTATTGTCCAGTTTGGGGATACCGTCTATATTTCACCAAAGAGTAGTTCAAAGACGTTTGCTGGTTCTGGTGGATTTAACACCGGCGGGCTCATTGTCTCCAATACCGGTTTGAGCGGTACCAATGTTCTTGACACCAATTTAATTGACCAGCCAACAGTTGGAAATAATTAAGAGATGACATTAACCATTTAATGGGTCCATGTCATCTCTTATTTTTACTCCACTTTCAAAATGTGAGCTCCATCAAAGAAGAATAAATATCTTTCCGCAACATTTCTTTTCCAGATTTGTTCAATCGCCTTTGTATATAGGTTTATCTGCAGCCTGTACCTGTCTTCAAGAATTGGTTTTGCCTGTAGAAAACCTCCACTATACCTGCCTGTTATTCCATCGGTCTTATAGTCTATTAGGACAAGACCTTTTTCATCCTCAAGGATACAATCAATAATCCCTTGCACAAAAACAGATTCATTTTCTTCGTGCCAATTAGGATAAACCTCTTTTGCAGGCAATGAAAGTGTAAACGGAATTTCCCGATGAATCGCCTTAGCATGAACATATCTCTGTCCTAAATTTGTGTTGAAGAATTGAACGATTAATTGGCAGTCAATGATTGCTGCTTGCTCTGCGGTTAGCAATTCATTGTGAACCATCCAGTTTACTTGTTGACTAATCGATTCTTCACTTACAGGTATGGTCAAATCAACATGCTGCATCACCATATGCATGGCCGTTCCCCGCTCTGCAGGACTTAATTGTTTCTCTTGCATAAACTTGGGACGTTTTATGATTGATTTTTTAAATTTCCGAACCAAATCGGTACCACTTTGCTCGTCAGTCATTTCCGCAAAGCGTTTTATTTCTGATACAGATTGCTTTGAGCGATGTGCCGCAGCATCAGGGAAGACATATTCCCATGTCAGACGTGCCTTTATTTCGTCAGCAAATGAGGACTCTAACGGAATTTTCTCTAACTTTTGCACCTTTTCCAAAAAATGATCTTCTTCTGCTTCAATTTCTGACTCCTGTTTCTGAATTTCATCAGCACTTATCAAAACAACGTTCCATGAAGAAGAATGATCCGTGATTTCCGAGGGAACGAACGGACTTGTTCCACCTTCACCCCTTAATTCACTGCAGTCCTGATGGCGAATTAGCGCTGGTCCAATCCAGTCAATATAACTCATAGCTCCTGCCCGCTCATAATCCTTTAACTGCCATTCAGTATTGGCGGAAACATCGTTCCATTTGTCAATGGTTTTCACTGCATCCTTTAATGTTGCTGTCACATAGAGCTTTTCCTTCGCCCTTGTCATGGCCACGTATAAGACACGCATTTCCTCTGCCAGCATTTCCATTTTCTTTTTTCGTTTAAAGGCAATTTGTGGGAGGGATGGATACGAAATCCGTTTCTCAACATTTATATACTTTGTTGCAAAACCAAATTCCTTATCGAGCATGTAGGACTTCCGGATATCCATCATATTAAAATTCCTTGCCATTCCCGCCATAAAGACAACAGGAAATTCAAGTCCTTTACTGCTATGAATGGTCATGATTCTAACAACATCCTCCTGCTCCCCCAGGGCTCTTGCCGCACCAAGGTCGTCACCCCTATCAATCATTCGTTCGATAAAACGTAAAAAGCGGAATAACCCGCGGAACGACGTTTGTTCATAGCCTCTTGCCCTATCATATAAAGCCCTTAAGTTTGCCTGGCGCTGCTTCCCGCCGGGCAGACCTCCGACAAAATCATAAAACCCGGTATCACGGTATAATTGCCAGATTAGTTCTGAAAGCGATCCTTGTCTTGCCAACTGTCGCCAGTCCTTTAACATGTCAAAAAAGCTGCGGACCTTTTCATAAAAAGGATCGCTATTTTCGGCTGTCTTGCTGAGGCAAAAGGCTGACACTGCCTCCCAAAATGTGCTGCGTTTCTTGTGAATCCGAATTTTTGCTAATTCTTCCTCGTTTAATCCAACAATCGGCGATCGTAAAACGGATGCCAATGGTATATCCTGGAATGGATTATCAATGACTCGCAGCAGCGATAGCATAATCGATACTTCAGTTGCTTCAAAATAACCGGTCGATAAATTTGCATAAATGGGAATACCCTGTTGTTTGAACTCCTCCATGATCTGCGGTGCCCAAGTCATGGAGCGAAGGAGGATCACCACATCTCGATACAGTAACGTTTTTTGCATTTTCGTTTTTGTGTTATATACCGGGGTGCCACTTAACACCAACTCTTTAATTTTTGCTGCCATCACCCTTGCTTCAAGCTGTGATTGTGCAAGGTCTTCGGCATCAAACTCAAATCGTTCTGTCTCATTCTCTGCTTCTGCGGTCATCTCCGCGCTTTCAGCGTTTTGATCAATAAGGATAACTTCTATTGGAAAAGAATGATCCTCCGGATAGGGTGCGCCATTTCGTAATTCCGCCGCCTCATCATACTCAATCTCTCCAACCTTGACACCCATGATTTGTTTAAATAAATAATTGGTGCCATCAAGTACTTCCTTTCTGCTTCTGAAGTTACGCGCTAAATCGATCCTAAGTCCTGAATCGCTCCCCTGGGTAGTAAAGCGATTATATTTACTTAAGAAGAGATTTGGCTCAGCTAGACGAAACCGGTAAATACTTTGTTTTACATCTCCGACCATGAAAAGATTACCTGTGCGTTCATCTTCCTGGGTTACCAGCTTTAGTATTGTCTCTTGGACCATATTTACATCTTGATACTCGTCGCAGTAGACCTCTTTAAAGTGGCTGCGGAAGGTAAGCGCCGCTTCTGAGGGAATAAATTCCCCTTCTGCATTGATTCCATTTGTTAGTATTCCAAGACAGTAATGCTCTAAATCGGCATAATCAACGAGTCCCTTTTCTCTTTTTACTTTTTCAAACCGGGTTGAAAATGCTTTTACAAGGTTAACCAATGTTTCTATTAATGGACGCATTTCCTTCATATCCCGTAAAAAGCCCTCCGGTTTTCGCGAAAAAAGTTCTTCCTTTATTTCTTGGATTTTTTTCTTTGCTTTATCCCGTAGCTTTTGAGCCTTTTCTGTTAGATTCTTCTCGTAGTGGTCACCCTTCACCGGTTTAGCCCTTCCGAAAGACCAGGTTTGCATCGCTTGATACAGTGCTGCCCATGAATCCTTCTGAGCTAGCATTAGCGTTTCTAAGACATGCAAATCATCTAAAAAGTTTTCCGCCCGCGGCGCAGGGCCATTTGGGAGCTTTGTCAGTTCCAATCCTCGTTTAATCATATCCTTGGCAGCTTCTAACTGTAGTTCAATATCAAAAAGCAGTGACTGGATAAAAGGAAGATCCTCAATATCAGTGATATCCCCCACATCATACATCGAAACAATTGATTGTAAATAGTCCTCCGGCACTGGATTCGAACGGGCAAAATCATAAATAGAACGAACGATATCCATTAGCGCCTGATCGCTTCGATCATTTGTGAACGAATCTACCAAATGAAAAAAACTCTCATTCTTTTCTTTACCATATTCCTCTTCAAACAGCTCTTCCATTACCTCATCTCTAATGATTTGTGCTTCTGTTTCATCAGCAATCCGAAAACCTGGGTCAATATCGATTAAATAATAATATTTATGGATGACTTCCAAACAAAAAGAGTGAAGTGTTGAAATGGAGGCTTTGTTTAATAAGCTAAGCTGTTTTCGTAAATGTCTGGACCCCGGATCCTGATCGATTGCTTTTTCCAAGGCTTCGCCCATTCGGTGCCTCATTTCTGCAGCTGAAGCATTCGTAAACGTTACTACCAATAGTTCGTTGACATCAATTGGATTTTCCAAAGAAAGGATCTTTTGAATAATTCTTTCCACAAGGACGGCTGTTTTCCCAGAACCAGCCGCAGCCGCTACTAGGATATCCTTATCCCTGGCCATAATGGCCTTCCACTGGTCATCTGTCCAGGTCACACCTGCTGGCTTGGGAGGGATTATGACATTACTCATTTTCCGTCGACTCCTTTCTAATTAATTCCAATACATCCTCTTTTGAATGTGGTGTAAGAATCCGATAACGATTACTTTCAATCGATTCATCAAATTGACATACCGCCTTATAAGAGCAAAAGGTACAAGGGGTCTTGTCCTTTAGCTTATATGGCGCAATATCAATTTGCCCATTCGTAATGGCATTGCCTGTTTTTTGATATAAATCTCGGACATGGTTTCGTAAATGGTCAAATTCTTGTAAACTTGCTACCTTTGACTTTTTCGATAAATTTCCATCTTTTTTAATCCCAGCGGCCACAATTTGCGAATCACCGGATTCTAATGTTTGATCCATTAACTGGATGACCCTTTGGTCACTCACCATTAAGCCATTCATTTTAAACTTTTTCATCATTTCATTTTCGATTTCATCCATGGACAACATTTTCGTTGTATTGATAAACGGATTATGAACATGGAAATAAAGAACACCTGCAGGGCTAGCTTTCATCTCCACTAATTCATTGGAATGAGTAATGACAATATCAAGATAGGTCAGCATTTGCAGTGCAAGACCATAATAAACCTCAGTTAAATTAACATCCTTCTCACTCGATTTATAATCTATTACCCGCAAAAAGACACTATCGTCTTCTAAGTTCGCCTTATCAACCCGATCAATCCGCCCTGCCAATTCCATTCTTTTTCCATTCTTTAATGAAAAAGTTAATGGCGGAAGATCCCCATTTGGTCCAAACCCTAATTCTAAGCCAATTGGTGAAAAGCCACTCACTTTTGCGTGTTCACTTAAGACAATGGACGCACGAGTAATAATTTGCTCCAATTTCCGCTTAATATAATGGTGGCGTTCCGAACTGAGTAATATTTCGTTTTGCAGCTTGGGTGCTAACGTCTTAACTGCCTCTTTCGAAAGGTCTTCACATTGCTTTCGTGTTAACTCAGCCCATGACATGTTCTGGTCATTGACAATATCGGCAATCTGCTTTAATGCAGCATGGAACAATTCACCAATATCAGGTGCCTCCAAGCGAAAAATTTGTCGTTCTCGAAGCTTTAATCCATGCTGAGCAAAATGTGAAAAGGCACAGCCATTGAATAATTCCATTCTGGAAACACTTGCCTGAATGGTCTCACCATATAATTCATCCGCCACCTCTTTTGAAAGCTGGACGGAACTATTTGAGTAATAGAGGCTTGAAAATACCTTTTGTGCCCTGTTTTTCCACGAGCTTTCAAGATAAAAGTTATACACATCCCACCATAGGCTGGAAATGGGATAATTTCGTTTTTTCCATTGCAGCTGTGTGTTAAGGTAGGACATGGTGGTTGTATAATTCGAAACAAAGCGTAACTGCTCGGTTTCTTCAAGTTCAGCAGGGTCTGTAACTAGGTACTCTTCCTTAGCGTCTGGAAACATATCTTTAAGTCTCTTGATGTAGGAAGAAGGTATTAATGCTTTTCCCTCGTCATTTGCAAGCGGGTAGCTGACATAAAGCTTTTCTGATGGTGCCGTAAACGCTTTATAGGCAAGGAATGTTTCATCAAGTAAGCGGGTCCGACTACTTGGTGCAACCTTCATGCCTGCCGTTAAAAGCAGTTCTCTGTCTTCATCTGCCAGGATGCCGTCATCAGAAATTTTCGCCGGCAGCACTCCTTCATTCACACCAACCATGAAAACAATTTTGATGTCATTCAATCTTGATTTTTCTAAATCACCAATTAGCACCTGATCGAGTGCAGGCGGAATCAGGGAAAAATGCAAGGATTCGAAGCCCGCTTCTAAAATAGCAGCAAATGCCTTAGGGGTAACTTGCTCTTCCCCAAGTATTTCAACATACTGATCAAGAAGGTCAACGACCGCATTCCATACTTGTTCGTGTTCCCGCATTCTTAACAGATTGCCCTTTTCTTCAGCCGCCATTTTCCATTTTTCAAGCTTATCTGGAATATCTAATTCTTCTAAATATAAATAGATAGCTTCACAAAGCTTTCGTCCTGTATCGGCCTTCTTCAACCTTCTGGATAATCGTAAAATTGGCGCAGTTACCATAAGCTTAAGTTCATTTAATTCCTGCTCCTGCTCTTTTTCAGCATCTGTTTGGACATTGCCCGCTGATTCAAGCCCTCTTATGCGCCGATAAACCCAGCGTTCCTTTTTCGTCCATTTACCTCCATTAATTCCATAGGCTAGACAGTAGTTTTCCAGCCTATCCATCTTCTCCCGCATTTTACCCGGATTTTCCTGAGGAGGATACAATAATTCAGTTTTTATTGCTCTAAACACTGGCTCATAACGCCAATAAGAGTTTATCACTTCTAAACTTGAGCGGATTAATTCAATCAGCGGATGATTGAGCATCGTTCTTTTCTGATCGATAAAATAAGGGATCTGATAATCGTCAAATACTGGTTCAACAATTTCATGGTAGTCCCCGCCATTTCTAATTAACAGAGCGATATCTCGGTAACGATACCCACTTGTCCGAACTACATCGCGGATTTCCCGTGCAATCCCTTCAATCTCCGCCCTTCGATTAACAGCCTGACCAATATGGATCGCAGGCGCACCTTTGAAAACTGCTGCTGGTCGTGTATCAAATTCTTTCTCTAAATGACGTAATGATGGAAGATTCCATTTTACCTGTTCCTTTAGAATGATTGGTTGTTCTATTTCACTGCTGCTGATCCGTGCTAAATCATAGATGTTATAGCATGTCTCACCCGATGCCCGGAACAGGTCAAGCTCATCCGGCTCTGAATGAACAAATAACCGATCTGCAGTCACCGCGATTGAAACACGTTTACAATGCTTCATTAATTCCGCCATGACAAGATATTCCTGTGGTGTAAAGCTATAAAATCCATCGATATAGATTTCTGCCTCTTTCAAGTAAGCCGAGGCTGATATTTTCTCTGCTAAGAGGCGAAAATAATCTTCCGAATCGATATATTTCCCAAAGATCTCGTCCTCAAATTTAGAATAGATCAATTCTAAATCATTTAATTTGTCTTGTAAGGCTTTCGAAACAGAAGTATCCCCCGAACCGAACTGGACCGATTTTTCGATCAACTCTTCGGGTCTTAGACAGTATCGCTTAAACTCGGTAATGATTTGTTCCAGTTGCTGGACAAAGCCATTCTTATCAGCTGCTCGCTGAAAAATCTTTAAATTTTCTTTCTGTTCGTCAAGTATCTTACGAATTAGCATATTCAACCCGACACTACTCAAATGTGTTCTGCTAATTCCGCCTGTTTCCTGCAGGATCCGCCATGCTAAACGGGAAAAGCTATAAACCTGGGCACGAATCATTCCGCCAATACTCGCGTCTGTCGCCAAACGATATTCAGATAAAAAAGTCATTTGTTCCGGAACAATATAAATAATTGGTGTACCTTCGGGTTCGCGGGTTAAACGGTCGCGTATTTCGTCAAGAAACATCGAAGTCTTACCGCTACCTGACCGCCCAATTACCATTCTAACTGACATGGGTTTACCACCCTTTCTCGATTACCTCTTTATCTCACATTCTACCATAAAATAGGTACAAACGTTTGGATTTCCCCTTATGGATTTATACCAATAATGGTAATTGATACGTTTATATCCATAAAAAAAATACGATTCATCCAATCGTATCATTGCCCTTTAAAGGTAAGAAAGTTTTGACTTTGAGAATTATCTTGCTCTAGGCGCCGATTAACGGGCGCCTTTTGTTTTTCTATTAAAAGTGCACGTCCATTTCATTTAATGGCCAATAGCGCAAATCGACTTTACCGACAACTTGACTGGAAGAGATGAACCCGAATTGGCGGCTGTCCCAGCTTCCTAATCGATTATCACCAAGGACAAATAATTTTCCCTCCGGAACTGTATTTTCCCCCGTAATCTCCTTTAAACTAAAATCACCTGTCAGCTTCATACCAGGTGCTTTCTGCTTATAAACCTTTAAAAACGGTTCTTCGTATTTATGACCGTTAATAAACAGTGTATCATTACGGTATTCGATTTTATCACCCGGCAGCCCGACAATGCGTTTGACAAAATCCTCTTTGGAATTGGCATGAAAGACGATGACATCAAACCGGTTTAATTCCCCCACCTGATAGCCAAGCTTATTGACAACAAGTTTGTTTCCATCCTGAAGGGTCGGCATCATTGATTCGCCTTCTACAATATAATTGGAAAAGAAAAATGTTCGAATAAAAGCAAAGATAATGATTCCGATGGCAAATGCCTTCACCCATTCCAATCCTTCCTTTTTCCATTCAATTTTCATTGAATCTCCTCCGTTTCTCCGTCACTGTATTTCTATCTATTTCACCATTATGGTCAGTTTCAGTACTCTTATTCATCCTTATTTCAATTCTTTTTCCTACATACCAAAGAATAAAAATGACAAGTAAAACAATGACTGTTCGAAAAGGTTTTGTTATGAGCGAACGGAGATCATAGCCAATAAAGCTAATGGTAAAAATCATCACCATTTTTCCAATACACACTGCCAGCATATATTGAGCAAATCGTATTTTTGATAACCCCGCAACAATGTTCACAAGCGCTGAAGGCGTAAATGGAAAACATAGGATTAAAAATAGAGGGCCGAACCCATGTTGATCCACCCAGTCCATCAGCTTACGAACCTTTGGGTGCCTGGGCAAAAAAGATAATAATTTTTTTTGCCCATATCTCCTAATTAGTAAAAAAACAAATAAGGCTCCTATACAAGCTCCAAGCCAAGAAAATAAAAAACCTAGCCAAAGTCCAAAGGCACTGGCATTTGCCATGACAAATACAAACAAGGGGAGAAATGGCAAAAACGCTTCAAGGACGATCAATAACATGCCTGGTAACGGCCCAAGAGCCCGATATTCTTGTATAAGGGTCATAATGTGTTCAAGTGTAAACCAAGCCTTTAATGATTCGATGTCCATCTGCCTTCACCTTTCATATTTTGTCTGTCAGAGCCCCTTTATTTCGTGATAAATTGATGGAGTGCCTCTTTATTCTTCTTCACATCAATATCCAGTACTTGGCCTTCACCACTTATCCGCGGTTCTGTGAAGCTATTTTCGATTGGGATACGCAATGTTTCGATGCTTCCTCTGTCCTTTGCTAGGAAATCCTTCGCCATAAATAAGGTGTCAGATGTGTCTATATTGGTATTCACGTATGGCGAAACTACACCCATTAATTTTGGGAGTTTCGCAATTGTAAAACCGGTTAATTGGTCTTTAATTGCCTGCACTGTCTTTTGTTGCCTCTCTACCCTTCCAAAGTCACCAACAGCATCGTGACGAAAGCGAACATAACTAAGTAAATGTTCACCATCCAATCTTTGCAGACCGGGCTCTAATGGGACATCAACATATTCTGACATTTTCTTTTCAACATCCATTTCTACACCCTTAGGAAAAGCCTCGTCAATCAGCTGGACAAAGCCCTGAAAATCCGCTATCGCAAAGTATTGTAGATCAAGGTCAAAATTTTGTTTGATTGTTTTCCTCATTAACTCCGGACCGCCAAGAGCAAATGCTGAATTTATTTTATGTTTCCCGTGCCCCGGAATATTGACGTAGCTATCCCTCATGATAGATGTAATCTTAAATGTTCCTTTATCCTCGTTAAAATGAACAAGCATAATTGTGTCAGAACGCGATGACTTTTCCTCCCCCCGTGCATCACTGCCAAGCAGAAGGATGTTCGTGTCGCCGTATTGGTCCTTCTGTCCTTCAAATGTATAGACAACTTTTTCTTCTTTATTATCTATATTAAGATTTTTTAATGATTGGTTAACTCCTTGCTTATACTGAAAATAAGCATAACCAATCCCCCCGCCAAATAGCAGTAAAATAACAAGTAAAATGGACGGCCATCTTCTCTTTTTCTTATACTGATGTCTATCAGCTCTCATATGTTTATCACCTTTGTCCATATTTTTTAAATATAAATCACTGTTTTTTTTAGATTTCTTCATTAAATTCATTTTCCCCTATCAAATATCCTTCTATTAATAAAAACTTTCTCACATATTGCCTATAATTTTCAATAAATAAGGCTCGCCAAATTGACGAGCTTCCTGCTTGGAAATGGTCTATTGCTTTTATCACTTTTTTTTCGTAAAATAAAGGGGAACATTCGTTCGAAAATATAGAAGGGTGTAGATGGTACGATGACCAGAATTCCTGAGGATGACCGTGACATATTAGAGAAAGCTATTTATTTACCGATGGTTCTTATTGTCTTAAACCGTGATATTACTGTTGTGAAAAGCAGCCCCTTTAAGTTAAAAAAACCTTATTTGGATTTAATTGAGGCAACAATAAAGGAAATACAACGGGAACTATCTGAGGTAAAAATGTATATGAAGAAGAATAAGCTTCAAGTCATTGAAACACAGCGGGACGATGCTTTTACGATGTACATGTTTATTTATAAGGGCTATGAAGAAAACCATAATTACTTTAACCCAAGGATCCGCAATAAAGTACAAGAATTAATGGAAGCATACTTATTAAAAAAACATCTATCCCAATAAAAAATTCTGAAATATGTAGTCATTATTACCGATCTTTCAAATAAAATTCACCACTTTCTGATGCCTTCGACAACTGAGGCCCATGCAGTAAATAAAATAATTTCTTCTTATTAAGTTCAACCCTTTGCATAAGCTTTGTTTGTAAATAAGATGTTCTTAACATTTGGGTATTAAAGGTACTGTAGGAAACCGGAAAAGTGAAAGAATTGTCATTGCGAAAAATGACCAATGTCTGCCTTGCAGATGCCCGTCTGTAATCCTTTATATGCTCAAGAAAGAACCAAATACAATTAGGGTCCTCTGGTGACGTAGTACAGAAGGCATAGATATTGTTAATTGGTTCTATGACTATTGGGAGTTTTCGTGAATAATCAATTAACAGTTTGGTTCCCTTCCTCCTGCTTTCATAATCGACACCATAGAATGCACAGCTGTTTTTGATTAAATCCAATGGTTTAAAAGGAGACAGAAATTCATCTTCTGGTTCAACAATAGTGGAAAATATTTTATTTCCATATTCAACTGGCTTTATATACATCGTACAAGAATTCACCACGTATTCTCCGATTTTTACTTGTGCCAATCCTTTCAACCTCTTTTCATTTTAATTTTTCCACCATATCTTACCACTTTTCCATTTTTATTCCTTTGTTTTTTTTAATTGTTGCTATTTTCTTCACAATATCAGGAAAAAATAATATCAGAAAATTTGATATATTATTGGAAAATCTCCATATAATTAAAAAAAGCATCAGAGGTGATTTCCATGAATGAAAAATCATACACGGAACTAATGAAACTTGGTGCCATGAAGCGAAATCGAATGAAGGAGAACTTCGTCCAGGATCTTTACATCGACATGCTCTTATCAGAAATTCAGTTAACGATTGAAAAAGAAAAATTGCTGCGGAAAATTGACTTGGCCATTGATACCCGGGACAAAAGATCATTTCTTCTTTTATCCGATAAGCTTAAGGACATTAACAAACGATTTGGTACGTAAAAAACTTTTTAAACCGCCTGATTAGGCGGTTATTTGTTTTTATAAGATAAAAAAACTGAAGACATGGATCTGTCTTCAGTTCTATATCCTTATCCTATTAGTGACGATGCTTAATCTCATATTCCTCAAGCATGGAAATGCGGTCAAGCATGGAAGGATGCGTATATCGAAATATTTTTACCAATAACGGCGGGTTCACTTGACTCAATCCAGAACGGCTTAATTCTTGAAAAGAGGTAATCGCAGCATCTGGATTTTTCGTCATTTCAATCGCATATCTATCGGCACGTGTTTCTTCGTAGCGTGAAGCTAAATTGGAAAGTGGACTTGAAACAAACAAAAGCACAGACAATATCAGAAGAAACAACGGAAGTGAGCGAATATCCCGTACGTTGGTTACTTTTAGTTCCCTTCCCCAACGGCTAATAATCCAATCCATCAACCTGTATGTCAAATAAAGTCCAAAGAGCGAAAGCAGAAGGTAACCCGCGATGCCGAAATAAATATGCTTTTCCACATAATGACCCATTTCATGCGCCATGATAAAAAGGATTTGATTATCATTTAGCCGATTTAATGTCGTATCCCATAAAACAATCCTGGCGCTAGAACCAATTCCGTTAACATATGCGTTCATTGCATTGGTTTTATCTGCCATATTCACTTCAAATACATGCTTCGCTGGAATATCGGCTTGATCTGCCAGTGCTAAAATTTTGGTTTCCAATTCTTGATTCTTTAGTGGATAGAAATCATTGTATAGTGGATCTATGACAACTGGCTGAAGGAACATCATAAATAACGTAAATGGAATGGATAACAGCCAGCCATAAAGCCACCAGCGCTTTTGGCTTTTTTTCATTAGCCAATAAAGAACAGGAACAATAATCAACCACGTCCCATAATTAATCCAAAAGTCAATTAACTCATCCTTCATCCAAGAAGGAAACGATTGTGTTGAAATATGATACGTTTTGGATAAATAGTAGCTAATATAGTTTAAAGGAAATGTGGCTATGAAGGCAAAAAAGAATAACCAAATGAGATAAATGGGTATTTGCAGCAGTTTATACTTTGAAGAATTGTCTGCCCATCGTTTGAATGCCTTTGAAAAGCCAAATAATAAAATGAGAAAATAAAACAGCCACTCAAAAGGTGTTGATAAGAAAAACAATAGGTTTCTCACCTTTGAATATTCTTCACTTAAGCTGAGCTCTCTGCCATTAAGAAAGGTAGCCGGGTCTGCTTTTGATCCTTGATATTCAAATGGTAATGTCGTATTGGCAAAGTGAAATAAATACCAATAAAAAAACAATCCATACAAACAAAAGGCCAAAACCGCATAGACCCCCAGTTTTCTAACCATGATTTTGTCCCCCCTTGTGTACAACCTCTCCTATACTTAGTTTAGTTAAAAATGGGTTTTTTAGAACTAAGCATTAAAAAAAGCCAGCTTTTAGGAACTGACTTACATAAGAAACGAATATAGGGCAAGGATAGCAATGGAGCCGAGGACGACCACGATTACATTTGCTCCTAAATAGGCGGCTACGAAGGCTGCGGCAGCCCCCAGTACACCGTACCATATATCGTCCTTTTGAATAAAAATTATCGCCGGAAATATTAAGGCGCCAAGGGTTGCATATGGCACATTTCTTAATACTCCTTGAATAAAAGGCGGTAGCGCCTTCCCTTTAAATAAGACAAAAGGGAGCATCCTTGGAATATAGGTTACTAGCCCCATTCCGATAATCATCCAAATGATTTCACTTCTCATATTGTCCACCTCGATACCTTTTTTTCAGCACTTCTGCTGTTTCGATTATGATAGCCGACAATAACGTTGCTGTTACAATTGCCCAGCCTTGTGCCATGATATGAGTAAGGGTTAATACCGAATTAAAAACCGCTCCCAGTATGGCCAGGAAAAGGACCTTTGTACTCTTTTTTAACGAGGGAACTAGGAGACCAATAAACATCGCATATAAGGCAACCCCCATGCTTTCCTGTAAGGTTTGCGGCAGGCTTGCGCCAATTAGATGACCGATTCCCGAAAAAACAACCCAACTGATATAGGCAACCGAATTAAGGCCAAGCATAAACCCTGTTGAAACTTTCCCATCCCTTGTAGCCGCAACTGAAAAAGTTTCGTCGGTAATGCCGAACGAATAAAAAAGTTTGTTGAGCAAATGGTCCTCTTCGCTTTTTTCATTTAATGTTGCACTCATAAGAAAATGTCTAATATTAACGATACAGGTAGTTAAAATAATTTCAATAATACCAGTCCCATACGCAATAAGACTTAATGAAATATATTGTGATGCGCCGGCAAACACGATGAGACTCATAAAAACAGCTTCATATATAGTAAGTCCAGTAGTTTTAGCGAGGAGACCAAATGTTAAGGCAATGGGAAAATAACCAATCCCGATGCTAATGCCTGCCTGAATCCCCTTTTTAAATTCAGACGTATCTCGTTCTATTGCTATATCCGCCAACATGATTCCCTCCTTGTTGCAATCAATCGTATAAAGATAAATTTTAGCAAATTTTCCGAAAAAATAAAAGAACAAAAGGTGCAAGCTCCCTGGTCAGCGACGGATGGCCTGGAGCGTTCCATCTGTGATAAAAGTTGAAGTCTATAATTCCTGGACTACGAAAAAGACAGGCTGTATGCCTGTCTTTTACATTTCTCTAAACCGTTCTTACTTTCCGACGGTCTGGGTAACTTGAGTTTTCAGGGCACGCCTTAAGATTTTTCCTGTTGTGTTCTTAGGAAGTTCCTCTAAAAACTCAATAGTTGTGGGAACCTTATATTTCGCAAGATGCTCTTTACAATACTCACGTACCTGCTCCACTGTAAGTTCTGGGTTTTTACTGACGACAAAAGCACTAACAGCCTCGCCCTGGTTAGGATCCGGAACACCGAGCACCGCTACCTCCACAATATCTGGATGGTCGTAAATGACTTCTTCTACCTCACGAGGGTATACATTATAGCCGCCAACAATGATTAGATCCTTCTTCCGGTCAACAATATAGAAATAGCCATCTTCATCCATTCTCGCCATGTCCCCGGTATGAAGCCAATTGTTACGGATCGCTGCAGTCGTTTCTTCCGGCATTTTATAATAGCCCTTCATCACATTCGGTCCACGAACAATTAATTCACCCACGCCGCCAACAGGAACCTCTTCACCCAGTTCGTCTATTATCTTGTTTTCCACATGGAGGATGGATGTGCCAATTGACCCCGGCTTACGTGGACGGTCAAGCGGGTTAAAACAAGTAACAGGTGATGCTTCTGATAACCCGTATCCTTCCGAAATCATCACCGAGAACTTTTGTTCAAAATTCTTTAATAATGCAACCGGGAGTGACGCACCTCCGGAAATGCATAACCGTAATGATTGTAGCTCTTCTGTATTCCCTTCCGGATATTGATAAAGGAAATTATACATTGTCGGAACGCCGGCGAAAACGGTTGCCTCTTGTCCTTTTATAAGGGCAAAGATTTCCTTTGGACTGAATTTTGGTGCAATCAACAGGGTTGCACCACTTAATAAAGGTGCATTTAAGGCAACTGTCAAGCAGAAAACGTGGAACATTGGAAGGACAGTTACAACTCTGTCATCGTTATTCATTTTCAAATATTCGCCGACATCTTTAGCATTGCTGTATAAATTCTTATGAGTTAACATGGCACCCTTGGGCTTTCCTGTTGTTCCAGAGGTATAAAGAATGATCGCTGTATCATCATCTTTAAGCTCTGGACCTTGGAAGAATACATCCCCAGAGGCAATCAAACTTGTAAACGATTTCATTTTAGGATACACAGAAAGTTTTTCAATTTCAGATTGTACAAGACTTTCAGACTTCGTTTCGCAGAATACATAATGCTCAATTTTTGTGAGATTGGTGTGCACTTTTTCCACCAGCGGTAAGGCTAAATCAAGTGCAACAACCACTTTCACATCGCCATTATGTAAAATGTAGCCAATTTCATCCGCCGTATAAATCGGATTAATGGGGATGACAGTTGCCCCTAAACGTAAAGCCCCATATAAGCTGATGATAAAGTGCGGTGAGTTGCCAAGCAATAAGGCAATATGATCACCTTTTTGAACTCCTAGCTTTGCCAACCCTGAAGCAAACTTTGTTATTGCCCCATCCAGTTCGGCGTAAGTGCTTGTCTGCCCCATAAAATAATAGGCTGGTTTCGTAGCAAAGTTCTTTGCCGTTTCATTAAGCTGTGCAGATAAATTCATCGTATCCCTCCCACTATGAATGAATACTCATTCATAAAATTATAACAATTTTCTAAATACATTATATTGCTAGAAAGTTAAGTATTCAAGTGTAATACGAAAAAAACACGGTGATAGTTATCACCGCGTCACGTTTCAATATATTTTAATAGATCAAGTTGATAAATTCCTCTTTTGAAATATTTCCAAAATAATGAATCGTATCTACTTCTAAAAGTGCTTTTTCAATTTCAGTCTTTTCATAACGAATCCCTTTTAACCTGTTTTCAATATCACTTACTTCGCCAACACCAAAAAAGTCACCATATATTTTACAGTTTTCTAAGATCCCTTTATTTACTTCCAAGCGGACATCGATTGAACCAACCGGGAAGCGGTGCGAGTGCTGCAGATTGAACTTAGGTGATCTTCCATAATTCCAATCCCAGTTTTGGTAGCGCTCCTTGGATAGTTGATGAATCTTTTCCCAATCCTCTTCAGTCAACACATATTCCGGAATTTGTTCTTGCCCCTCAAAAATAGAGGTTAAAATTAATGAACGGAACTCCTTAATATCAATCTGTTCCGCTAAAAACTCGGATATATTAGCAACTCGGCTGCGAACCGACTTAATTCCCTTTGACTCAATCTTGTCCTTCTTAACCTTCAAGGCAGCTACGACATGATCCATTTCTGAATGAAAAAGCAGGGTTCCATGGCTGAACATTCTCCCTCTTGTAGAAAATTGGGCATTTCCGGAAATCTTTCTGCCCTCTACTTCAAGGTCATTTCTGCCGCTTAACTCGGCATTTACGCCTAATTTTTTCAAAGCTTCCACTACTGGCTCAGTAAATTTGCGGAAATTATGAAAGCTTTCCCCATCATCCTTTGTAATGAAACTAAAATTTAAATTACCAAGATCATGATAGACTGCTCCACCGCCAGACAATCTTCGCACAACATGAATTCCATTACCCTCAACATATTCTGTATTGATTTCTTCAATTGTATTTTGATTTTTTCCGATAATGATGGATGGTTCATTTATGTAAAATAGTAGATAGCTCTCGTTAATATCAAGATTCTTCAACGCGTATTCTTCAATTGCCAGGTTAATCCGTGGATCGGTGATGCCTTTATTATCGATAAATAACATAGTATTCCGCCCCTTCTTATAGAGAAATAGTTTGAAACTCATCTGCAAGTTTTATTATACCAGTAAATTCACTGGATGCCTCTGTGATTAAATTCACTAATTCTCCGTACTGCGGCAGATGTGTAAGGATTAATTGTTTTACGGCGGCCTTTTGGGCGAATCGTCCTGCCTCTAAGCTGTTCATATGTCCTGCCGACTTGCCATTTTGATTTCCGTAAAAGTTACATTCACACAGCAAGAGATCGGCACCCTGGCTAAACTCGATAAATTCTTCTTGAAAGGCGCTGTCTGCCGTGTAGACAATAGACTTGCCCTCTGCCTCGATTTTCATCGCATAACATGGGACTGGATGGATGGTTTTTAAAAATGAAACTTGAAACGGCCCAATGTTTACGGTGTTATGGGGATCATACGCCACCCCTTTCGTAATATTTTTATAGGTTAATTTAGCAAATTCATGTTGGTCGAATTCATGGCCGTATACTGGCAATGTTGGGAAATCCTTGCCTAGAAATCCTAGGATTAGTCTTGCATGCTGCAGGACCCCGATATCTGCAATATGGTCTGGATGGTAATGAGAAACGATCACCGCATCCAATTCTTCTGGCTGGATGATATTTTGCAGTTTCGAAAGAACCCCGCTACCGCAATCGATTAATAATTGAAATCCCCCGTGTTCAAGCAAATACCCCGAACATGCTCCATTCTGTTTTGGATATCCGCCCCAATAGCCAATTATTGTTAGTTTCACGACTCATTCCTCCTAATTTTAGTTCCTACCTTTACTATACTCAAAATCTGTTTCTTTTCATAAATAAAATACCAGCCGAAGTAGTACGGCTGGTATTGTAACTTATTCACTTACTAAAGAATTATTTTGATGTTGATGTTGATGTTTATGTCTCATTGTAAAATAGGCGATCGTTACTAAGGCGAATGCAACTAAGAAACCTAAAAGAATCGTTGTATTATGCCACATAAAGCTGAAGTCACCACTTGAAATGACAGCTTTAAAGCCTTGAACCGAATAGGTCATTGGCAAGAAGGCATTAAAATGCTGTAAGAAATTAGGAATTAATTCAAGTGGGAAGGTTCCCGCACTTGTAGTTAATTGGAAAATTAAGATGACGATAGCCAAGAAACGTCCTGCATCAGCGAATACTGAAACGAGCAATTGAATCAAGGCAATGAACGTCAAGCTGGTTATGATTGAAAATAGAATAAACTTTGGTACACTCTGTACATCAAGTCCTAATCCTCCTAGCAGGATTACATCGGCAAGTAACGCTTGGATAATTCCAACACCCGCCATGATAGAATACTTGCTAAGAAACCAGTTAAATCCACTTGAAGGAGCAACTGCAGTATCTCGCAGCGGGAAGACAATCGATAATAATAGTGCACCAACAAATAAACCTAGCGATATGAAGTATGGGGCAAATCCAGTTCCATAGTTTGGTACATGATTCATTTTCTTATTATCGAGTTTAACCGGTTCTGCCATCATATTATATGTTTTATCATCTGAATGAACCTTGGAGGCTTCTTTTGCACCATCGGCAAGCTTATCAGCTAATTCCTTCGCACCGTCAGAAAGCTTCGTGGTCCCATCTTTTAATTGATTAGAGCCGTCTGCTAATTTTCCAGTTCCTGCTGTAAGTTGGTTAGAACCATCCTCTAACGTGTTCAATCCAGTAGACAAGGTATTTGTTCCGTCATTTAATTTGATAGAACCCGCAGACAAAGCATCGATTCCCGATTGAAGTTGTTTTTGACCACTATTTACTTGATTAATACCGGCTAACAATTGATTAAAATAAGGATCGGTCTGACTCTTAATCTTTTGATCTAATCCATTGGTCGCACCCAAAAGTTTTTCATTAACACCCGTTTTAAATTGTTTAAAACCGGCATCAATTCCTGGAGATAGCTTTGCTTCAATACCGGCTTGCACCACCTCTTTTGTTGGTGCAGGTTCTGCTGTCATGATGGCATTTACAAGCTGTGGAGAAACCCCATTTGCGATTAAGGCGTTAGCAAGTTTCTTCATTTTTTCTGTTTGTTCTGTAATCGTCTGATCCGCAATTTGTGCAGCCAAACCTTTCGTTAACTGCGTTTCAAACATGTCAATCCCTTTATTAAGCTCCCCGACGCTGCCCGTTAATTCTTTTTGCATTCCTTGTGCAATACCAGCGGGCAGCTCGGTTTTTAATTTTGCTGCACCGGCAGCAACCTGATTTGTTCCATCAATTAAGATAGGCATATTAGCTTCTGCTTTAGAAAGTCCTTCTTTCAATTCAGTTGCCCCGGAAGCCAATGCCTTTGAACCTGAATTAGCTGTTTTGACACCATTATTAAATTCAAGAGATTTTTCAGCGAGTGTTGCTAGGCCACCGTTTAACTCCTCAGATCCTTTATTTAAATCTACGGAACCATCTTTTAACTGACCTGCCCCGTCACTTGCTTTTATAATCCCGTCAGCAAGATCGCTAACTTTTGAAAAAATAGTTTCTGCATAGGTTTCTGTTACTTTTTCCGCTACTGCCGTTTTAATCTTCTCAGCAGCCGTATTACCAATTTGTGCTGAAAGGAAGTTAAAGCTTTCATTAGGAGTATAAATCAACTCTAATTTTTTTGGATCCTTATCCATTAATGTAGTTGCATTTTTAGAAAAATCTTTCGGAATTTCAATGACCATATAATATTTTTGATCCTTTAATTCTTTATAACCTTCTTTTTTATCAACAAATTCAAACCCAAAGTCTTTGCTCTTCTTTAACTTAGTTACTAAGTCATCACCTAGCTTTAGGTGATCCCCATCAAGTGTTGCACCCGCATCTCCATTCACAACTGCGACTGGCAGTTCGTCAAGCTTGTCATACGGATCCCAAAACGCCCACAAAAACATTCCGGCATATAGGACGGGGACAAACATAACAGCGATAATCGGAATTAAGACTTTTTTATTTTTAAAAATCGTCAAAAGTTCTTCCTTTAATAAGATGTTTTTCACCTCTACTACCTCCTTTTTATTTATGACCAATTCGTTCATCTGGTCATTTTACTTCTGAAAATAAGGACCATCTTCATGGACAATCCTTGTTTTGAAAGCCATATATCAAAAATCTGATCCTCTTAAATGACTGTATGAACATTTCAGTCATTTAATACTTTAAGAGTATACATCCAATTTTTCCTGTTGGCAAGGAAAAATAAAAAGAAGAAGCTGGTTATAACGTAACAGCTTCTTCTGACATATTTTTTTCTTTTAGGTATTCTAACACATTCTTGACGGCTGCCTCTCCTTGATCAATACAATCGGGAACACCAACCCCTCCATATGAGGCACCTGCCAAGAAGACACCAGGCAGATCTTTCTTCACCTGCTCCAATATAGTTTCAAGCCGTTGCTTATGGCCCACGGTATATTGCGGCATAGCATTTTTCCACCTAGAAACAATCGCAAAGTCAGGATCCATCGTGATGCTCATTGTCTTTTTCAAATCGTCGAGGACAATCTTAATGATGCGATCATCCGACAGGTCAACAATCGTCTCATCACCCGCTCTTCCTACATAGCAGCGGAGAAGCACTTTTCCTTTCGGAGTTGAGTGCTCCCATTTTTTATGGGTCCACGTACAAGCGGTAATAGAGTAATCTCCATTTCTTGAAACAACAAATCCTGTTCCATCAATATCGTTCTTAATTGCTTCCACAGGGAAGGCGATTGCAACGGTAGCTACAGATGTAGATGGTACAGATTTAAAGGGATCGAAAAAGTTATAATCAGAAAACATGGATTGCGTTACCTTATGTGGCGTAGCAGCAATAATACAATCAGCTTTTATGGTTTCGCTATTATTAAGATAAATTTCGTAGTGGTCATTGGACTTTGATATTTTATCAACACGGTGGCCCTTTAAAATGGTCCTCGGATCTAATTTTGCTTCAATGGCCTCAGCAAAGGATTGAAGTCCTGTTTTAAAGGTTAAGAAACCACCCTTTTTCTTATCTTTATTTTCTGGCTGTTTTGGCTGGGAAGGCGTTGTTTTTTTCATCCCCATTATCAGGCTTCGGTACTTTTGTTCTACTTCGTAAAATTGCGGGAAGGTCGACATCAGGCTTAATTGATCAATATCACCTGCGTAGATGCCTGATAGTAATGGTTCAATTAAATTTTCAACTACCTCATCGCCCAATCTTCTTCGAAAAAATTGTCCTAATGATTGGTCTTTCCCACTTTCTGAACGGGGAAGGATAAAATCGGCTGCGGCTCGTAATTTACCGGGAACGGAAAAAAGACCTGTTGTGATAAAGGGTCCCACTTCCGTAGGCACTCCCATGATTGAACCGCCAGGCATGGAGTGGAGCTTCTCGTTTACAAGAACATACGATTTACCCGTCGAATTAGGAACTAATTTGTCATCCATTCCAACTTCTTTTGCCAGCCTAATGATGCTTGTTTTTCTTGCTAAAAATGAATCGGGTCCTCGCTCAATGGTAAAACCATCTCTAACAACCGTTTGCATTTTACCGCCAAGACGATGGGATGCTTCAATTAATTGAATCTCAATTGGCAGTTGATGCTCTTGAATTGTTTTTTGGAGATAGAATGCTGACGTGAGACCAGCAATTCCTCCCCCAATAATGACAACCTTCTGTTTGTCTTTGGTCACAAACGTCACCTTCCTCCATCTATGTTTCTGCCTGCGTTTTATTCATTTACTCTTTTAAGAATAACGCTTGATAAGCAGTCAATAAATTCGTCCTTTGCATTAGGCATTTCCGGACGATAGTAGTTAACCCCTAATTCATTCGTAACCGTTTTGCATTCAACATCGTTATCGTATAACACTTCAAGGTGGTCGCAAACAAACCCGACAGGTGCATATACGAATGCCTGATAATGATGATGTTTATAGAGATCCCTTGTCAAATCCTGAACATCCGGACCAATCCAGGGCTCTGGTGTATTTCCGGCACTTTGCCAGCCAATTTCAACATTCTTTACACCTGCTTGTTCAGCAATTAAATTAGCTGTTTCCTGCAGCTGGCTTGGATAGGGGTCGCCATACTGGAGGATCTTTTCCGGCAGGCTGTGTGCAGAAACGATTAGTACGGCCTGGTCTTTTTCCTCTTGGGGCATTTGTCCAAACACTTGTTGTACTTGATTAGCCCAATAGGAGATAAATTTCGGTTCCTGATACCAGCTATCAATCGTTTTGATAGTAAGGTTGCCTAATTTCTCAGCTTCCTCTACTGCTCTTCCATTATAGGATTTTACACTGAAGGTGGAAAAATGCGGGGCCAAAACAAGACTTACAGCCTCTTCAATACCATCTTCGTGCATCTTTTTCACAGCATCTTCAATAAACGGCGCAATATGTTTTAACCCCAAGTACATTTTAAATTCTATTTCGTCTTGAATTTGATTTAAATACTGTTCAAGCTTTTCCGCTTGGTTAAGGGTAATTTTCGCTAATGGAGAGATCCCGCCGATTGCTTGATAACGATTACGAAGATCTTCTAACATTTCAGGACTTGGTTTCCTGCCATGGCGGATATGCGTATAATAGCCTTCTAAATCCTCTAATGAATAGGGGGTACCGTATGCCATTACTAACAGTCCCATTTTCTTTTTTGTCATATGCTGCACCTCTTATTAAGTCTCTTTCGTTATTTATAAAAGAATAGGGGGGATTAATGAATACCCCCTTCCAAACAACTCATTCTATTGTGCCAAAAAAGTGGGTTGCTTACCAATATTAACACTCATAGGTTGAAAACCTAGCGACTCATTTTGGATGCTGAATACTCATGAATAAAGGACGCTAATCTTTTCAAAGTTTCCGGTTTAACAGATGGGAAAACACCGTGACCTAAATTAAAGATATAGCCATTTTGTGCCATTCCTTGATCTAAAATTGCTTTAGCCTTTTCCTCAATGACCTCCCATGGTGCAAGCAGGACAGCTGGATCGAGGTTGCCTTGAACGGTTTTATTTACCCCCATTTCTCTTGCTTGGCTAATTGGCAGGCGCCAGTCCAAGCCAACAACATCCAGTGGCAGGTCATTCCATTCTAAAGCAAGATGGCTCGCACCCACACCAAACATTATTAAGGGAACATTTTCTTCCTTTAATGAAGCGAAAATACGATTCATGATAGGCTTGATGAAATAACGGTAATCCTCGACATTTAATGCTCCAACCCATGAATCGAAAATTTGGATTGCCTTGGCTCCTGCGTTTATTTGCGATTTCACGTATGTAATAATCATATCGCCCAGTTTTTCCATCAATGCAAACCATGCCTTAGGTTCCGAATACATGAAGGATTTTGTCTTATTGTAGTTTTTCGATGGACCGCCTTCAATCATATAGCTGGCAAGCGTAAATGGTGCTCCGGAAAACCCGATTAACGGAACATTTAATTGCTCAGTCGTTAGTAATTTGATTGTATCCAATACGTATGGTACATCTTCCTCCGGGTGTATTTCACCCAGTTTTTCAACATCTGCTAAAGAACGGATTGGATTGTCTATAACCGGTCCAATTCCACCCTTTATTTCTACCTCCATACCAATTGCCGGAAGCGGTGTCATGATATCTTTATATAATATCGCGGCATCGACATTGTACTGCTCAACTGGCAGGCGGGTAACATAGGCACATAGCTCAGGCTGGTGCGTAATTTCGAATAAGGAGTACTTCTCTTTAATTTCTCTGTATTCCGGTTGGGAACGCCCTGCTTGGCGCATATACCAGACAGGTACATGATCCGTTTTCTCACCTCTTGCTGCTTTTAAAAATATTTCATTAATTGATCTGGTCATGAATAAAGTCCACCTTTCAAAGACATGTCTGTTCTCCATTTTAATATATAAAGGATAAATTTAAAAATTTTCTTATACATAGACTGTCTCCACTATAGCGATTAATCCTATTTGTGCATAGTAAATGATACTAACTGTCAAAAAAATGTCGTTTTTTCGATCATAATTTGTTTAATTTAACATGAAGCATGGAAAATAGTATGGTATAGAGGATGAAACATACAAGGGGGATTGAATAGATGAACATCTATATAACCGCTGGTACATTGGACTTTTTAACGAAATTAGCAAACAAATATCCTGATGATCTGATTGTGACCATGGTCAATGAAAATGGTGCCCTATTATTACATGAAACAGCAGGGAAAAGTAAATTTAGCATGCCCCGAAAGTATGAGGTATTAGAATCGGTTGGAGTTATTCAAAAAGAAAGTTTTGCGATTATGAATCATATTCCGGTTACAGATGAAGGCCGGCCCATTTTTGAACACCAATGTAAAATTCAAATTCAAAAAACGGCAATCGTGCGAGGATTGAGGGCATTAAGATTGCTTCGACCTATTTCATCTACTACTTATGTCATCCTGTCGGTGTGGGAAAATGAAGCGTCATATCAAAGCTGGCAAAATTCCGATTCATTTATGAAGGCAGGAACAGGTCTAGATGCACAGCAAAAAATTTTCGCTAGTGCTCCATATATTAGTAAATATTCAATAATCGAATAAATGTAGGAATTACAAGGATGGAGTTATATTTCTCCATTCTTTTTTATTTGCCCCCCTCACCTCTAGGTTCAATTTTCATATTCTGTATTACATCCAGCAGGGCGATTTCCCCTGATGGGTATTATGAGAGGAGGGAATTTAATGCTTATCGAGCTAACGGCTCTTCATTGGATATATGTGACCTTTATTGTTCTTATTATCGGATTTATGGTAATGAAAAGGGACACATCAATAATTTGTATTGTAGGGATTTTCTTAATTGCGCTTACAGCCTCTGGTAGTTTAAGTCATTCGATTAGTAGTATTTTCAATAGCTTTAGTTATGCCATCACGGAATTATTGTCGACGATACTCGTAATCTCCATTATTGTTGCCATGAGCCACACTCTAACCAGCACCGGTATCAACGATGTCATGATTTCACCCTTTAGGAAATTGATACGCAACCCGACACTTGCTTATTGGACGATTGGGATCTTAATGATGGTCATTTCCTGGTTTTTCTGGCCATCCCCTGCTGTTGCCCTCTTAGGTGCTGTTCTTCTACCGGTTGCCATTAGAGCTGGCTTGCCAGCATTGGGCGTTGCCATGGCGATGAACTTGTTCGGGCACGGAATTGCTCTATCGGGGGACTTCGTTATACAAGCGGCACCTAAACTAACCGCAGATGCAGCCGGATTACCCATTCAAGATGTTATAAATGCCAGCATTCCATTAGTGTTTATCATGGGACTGGTGACAACCGTAACAGCTTTCTACTTTCTAAGGCGGGATATGAAACGGGGAAATTTGAAGGTCTCTTCTACCGTTTTACCTAATTCTCCCGATGAGAAAGCTGACGAACAAGGGTTATTATCACTTGCCCAAAAACGTTTTTTTGCCATCTTAGTTCCACTATTATTTGCTGCTGACGTAGCCGCCATGTCGATCCTCGATTTAACCGGTGGAGATGCGACTGCCCTAGTCGGCGGAACCTCCATTCTTATTCTTCTATTAATCACCTTAACTAGCCATAAAAATAAAGGACTTGAAAAAACTACCCATTATTTAATCGAAGGGTTCCAATTTGGCTTTAAAGTTTTTGGTCCCGTCATACCGATTGCCGCGTTTTTCTACTTGGGTGATAGCGGCTTTACTAAAATTATTGGCGACTTTTTACCGAAAGCTTCTCATGGAATTGTCAATGATTTGGGTATAGCGTTAGCAGGCATTGTCCCATTAAGTAAAACAGTTGGAGCTATTACATTAACAACTGTTGGGGCTATTACTGGTTTGGATGGTTCTGGATTTTCCGGAATTTCCCTAGCAGGTTCTGTTGCTGGTCTATTTGCAGTTGCTATCGGTAAAGGTGCCGCTACACTGACTGCACTAGGGCAAATTGCTGCCATCTGGGTCGGAGGCGGAACTCTTATACCGACAAAAGACATGAAATAATAATTGAAGATATTTGGGGTTAATAAGGGGAAGTTACGAAGCTCTTAAATCAACATGCCTTTTACATTTTACACATTGATATAGATTTGGTTGCACTTCTTTATGCCTTTTTAACTTTCTACATGATTGACAAGATAATGTTACATGGCGGCCCGAAAAATCACTCACGACTAGATTGGAATCCTCTTGGCCAAGATCTTCATCTTCCACATCGGTTCCATCATCCATACCAGCACAATAAAATGCATACGAGAAAATAACTGTCATACCGCCCAAAATAAAATCAGTCCAGTTCACTATATATCCTCCCTTCCACAAAGGACATATTCATTATTGATGATGACAACCTTATAAGCTGCCTGGGTACAATATTCCTTCTGGAGGTCATTCACCAGCTGCACGTTGGACAGGCCTTTTTCGATTAATATACCTGCAAGTGTGGTCGGTTTCATATTACATGCTGTGGCCAGTCTATTTAACTTGCTGCTCACTTTGTTTGTTAGTGATGTGTTCACGCGATGAATCTTCTTTCCACCTAAGCCCTTACCCTCTATCACTTTTAAGCATCCCCTTTCCAATCGTCATGACAATTGACAGTGTCAACCGTGTTACAGTGTTACACTCCCACTGCGGAGGGAGGATGGGTATTACCGGCTACAACGATTTTTATACCCCCACCTTTATTCTTTTGAATAATTCGGAGCCCTTCTTTTCTTCGTTGCATGTCTGCAAAAATCAGATCCTTAACGTACGGTGCAAAACTTATATGTTCATCTTCTAGGTACGTCAGGATTTCATTATCCCTCATATTTTTCTCATTAAATGATACTGATTTAGGCCTTTTTCCACTCAATCATAATCACTCCCTTTGCTTGTTTGATATATGATATTACCGTCACTACCACTTTATGAATATTTATCCCAAATATTTGTGAAAGGATTTTATTGTTTGCTTGGAGAAACTACTTACAGAGGTGTTTGTCATGCTTAGGAGCCGAATAGGAGAATTATTACGTGTTTGTAAATACAGAAGAGAGTACATAATTAAAGAATTAGGAGTTAGTCAAAATACCCTATCTAATTGGTCTGTGGGTAATACCTATCCTACAATGGACAAAGCTTTTATACTGGCTGACTTACTGGAAGTAAAGGTAGATGATCTATATGAACGAAAAGTGGAAGAAACTAATTGAGAATTTCGAGGAAAACGGATATACACCACGCGATATTCAAATGATCGTGCATTTTTATGACTTAATGAAAGAGCAGCATAAGATTATGAAAGAGTATTATGAGGAAGATGATGATGACCGTAATAATTGAAATACACTATACTGCCGATAGTAGAGGTTTTCGAAGGGGAGCCTTCCAGTTTCGTGGTCAAAAGATAGAATATGTGGCTTTGCAGTTTTGGAAGCACATTAATAAGGAATTGTCTTATCGGGCTGAGTTAGAAAAAGTGATTGTGGAAGGGGATCAGGACATCACGCAGCTGGTTAAGAATTTAGAGCAGCAGGAATTATATGATTCAATGAATGATAATTTACCTTTTTGAATATAAAATGAATTCAAAGACCTATTAATATTGGAGGAATAATAATGAATTACACTTTTAAAAAACCTAATACTACTGTGGAATTTACAGATGATGGTGTAATTTTTAAAAGAGGGAATAATGACTTGATGATACATAAAGCATTACGTGGGGAAACAAAAGTATTATATAGCCAAATTCAAGAAATCAAATTCAAAGAAGCTTCGTTAACTTCAGCCGGTTATCTACAATTATCCACCCCTAGAAGTTCAATGGTAGGTTTATTAAGAACAGTAGATCAACCGCAAAATGCTGTTAAGTTTAAGAGAGATATGAATGAAGAAGCATTAAAATTAAAATCGGAAATAGAAGAAAGAATTAACAATCTAAGTTCTACTGGTTCTGAACTTGGCTCCCTTAAGGAACTTAAATCTTTATTAGATGAGGGAATTATTACTCAAGAGGAATTTGATTTGAAAAAAAGGCAAATTTTAAACATATAAAGTAAAAAAAGCCCCCATCTCACACGAGACGGGGCTTTTTACATCTAAAACATCACTGACCAAGTAGCAGGACCGACAATACCGTCAGCTGCTAAACCATGTCTTGATTGGTAGGCTTTAACCGCCGCTTTAGTTTTAGGGCCATAAATGCCATCTGGGTTAACTTTTACAGCACGTTGGATTCTTTCTACATCTTTTCCTTTAGTACCTACTTTAATCAAATGCCCGGGAAAAGGCACGATGGACTGAGATTGCACTGTCTGTGGTGCTGGCTTAACTGGTGCCGCAGATACCACCGGAGCAGACTTTGAAACTGGTTGATTATCTGCGCCAAAATCATGATAAGAATAGTTCATATCAACCCTTCCACTAATCCCATTCACAGTGCCGTCACTTGTATACTGCCACATTCCAAACGGATTACCATATGAGCATGATGGGCCCCATTGTGCTACCCATTTGTCAAAACGATCTAATGAGTTATCATTTAGCTGATTATTTAACCAACTCAAACTAGCGTAAAGAGAAACATAATATCCCGCACCTTCCACAATGGATAGAAAAGTATTACAAATTGCTACTAATTCGGCATTACACGGCATACCGTTTTTAGCTTTATATCCATCAGCATCTTCCATGTCAAAAGCAATCGGATACGTTGGATTTTTCCCTTTTAATAGTCTAAGAGCATGTGCAGCTTCGCTCTTTGCTTGATCTACATTAAGTGCATAACTATATAAATAAGCCCCCCATTGGATGCCCACTCGTTCACACTCTCTAACATTTCTTTCAAATTGAGCATCGTCTTGAGATGCCATATCACTGCCAATACCTAACCTAAGCATTGCAAATTGGATCCCAACAGCCTTAACTTTGTCCCAATCAATAACTCCTTGATGCTTGGATACGTCAATGCCTTTTAATTGTGCCATTATTTACCCTCTCCTTTTTCTTTTAATAGAGTAATAAAGTTTTTAAGCGGACCCAGAGGTACCCCTAATTTCCCTGCATTTTCTGTTAAACTAATAAACTCAATAACTATATAGGCTACGGTCACACCGTCTCCGAGATGTTGAGTACCAAGGATCCCCTTTTCCAATAAATAAATTAAGCCCACAATGATTAGAATGTGGACTTTTTTGACAAAACCTATCCGTCCTTTAGCACTGCTCACCCCACCATTAACCGCACCTGCAGATACTCCCGATACAAAATCCGCTGCCATCATGATCACCAGAGTGGGAAAAGCCCATCCCATTGCACCGACAATAAATGACCAAATTGTCCCGATTGCTCCAAAAAAGCTTTTAATAAAAATTATTATCTTGTTTCCATCCATCTCTCTTCCTCCTCAAATTAAAAAGAGCCGCCGCCGCGACTTTGAATAAATACCTGACTATAAATCTGTGCGTTTATCCTGGCTAAATCATTCGGTGTAATGGTAATTGTGTGCCATCCACGATTAACCTTTCCTTCGCCATCCTTTGATAAACAGGGAATTAAATCGATATTATCACCGCTAGTACCGGTGAAAGGAACGGTATTACCATCCACTTTTATTAATACTGCAGAAGCTGATTTATCCAGCTTATAAATACCAAACTGTATGTCGTGTGTGTGGTCTGGCAGTGTAATATTATGCGTGTGTGCAGGGACATTAACTGAGTGTGAATGATTAGGAACATCAAAATTATGAGTATGTGCTGGAATGGTCACTTTATGATCATGCGTCCAATTATCTCCGCTTAATCTAACTTCATGTAAATGGTACCCCCAATTTTCTGTACCTACAGAGTTTTCCGGAACTCCAGTCATTGCGGAAATTTCCAAAAATGTCTTCGCTTCAGATGTTGTCACTGCTCCACCACCGGAGGCTGTCGATTTACTTACACCGCCACCAGAGCTAGATGTTTGAGTGGAACCACCTCCACTAGATGTGGAAGAAACTACAGCTCCTCCACCTTCGATTGCTCTCTCATAAGCCCTAAATTTATCAGTCTTAAAGGATAGCAATAATTTATTGATTTTTACGAGCTCGTCCGGCAAATAAAAAGTAATCTCTGCAGGGTTGTCTGGATCCGCATTGTCGTTATAATCATGACTATCAATATTTGTTGCACCCTGGCTATAAAGTTCATTGATTTGCTGCCTACGTTCAATATCGGATTGAGTAGTAGACAAGTCATCCGTTTTATTAGCTATCTCCAATTGAACGCCACCAGGATTACCAGTCATATCGGATTTACTTTCTTTTATTATCCGAGCTTCAAAAATTCCTAAGTCATCGTCAATCATGCGGGCAATCCTGCCCATTTTTAATTTGTCGATATCTTCACCTGTAATAGATGAAATATCTGCAGCTGATGCTCGATAAGTCACTTTCGGTATTTTCCACTGGTTTAGTAGAGCCTCAGCGTTTGCCTTTAATGTAGGAGCATCTTCAAAGCGTTTATCGGCCCAAATATAGGACCGTAAACCGTATTTAGCGATAGATTCAGCATCTTCCACATATGGGATGCCATTGTTAACCGACTTAATATTTAATTGGTTATCACCTTCACCATATCCCAGAGCATAAATCCGATTGAAAACGACACTTGGATCAATATCTCTCTCAATGGATATTTGGTTTTTGCCATACCGGATTTCACAGGTTACTTCTGATTCTGGCTCCACTAAATTAAGAGTCCACGGATAGGATTGTGTGTCGTGTATCCACTGGAAAGGTACATCGAAAGGCTTAGGTATCGAGAACATTGGACTGAGTAATCCATTTTCATTTTCCCACTTATACGAGAAGTACCTTGTAAAGGCAATTGTTCCCCGTTTCCACCGTTTGAGGGATTGCTGATCTAATAGATATTGGATATTATCGGCTGTCGTTAAATTATCGTTCTGATGGTACAAAAAAAGCACGTCATCTAGCAGAGTGGCCAGAACGTGCTCACATTGATATTTAACTTCGTTTGTACTTTCCGATTTCACTGTACTTTCGGGGATAATCCGAAATAATCCAATGTATTCATCTTGATCAGTCACTTCTACAAAAAATAAGGGCTGGCATTCGGTATTTTTAGGGTCATTCAATGGCAGAGTAAAGGTTGCTTTCCACAATTCATTAAATGTTTTTTCATACCCAATGGAATAGGCGTTTTCTAAAACCGACACGGGTTGAAGCTGCTGATTTAGAATTTTTATCATTTTATCACCTTATTTCGCAAAAATAAAAAGCCCTATTCATTTAGAGCTTCAAGAAATTTTTGCTTGTATTTTTCTTTGTTCATTCTTAGCTCTTCAAAATCCCCAATTTCTCCTCGATCATGAATAACTGTACATTCAGAGTCTTCCCAGGCGTCTAGCAATTCGTAAAAAACTTCCATAATTTTTTCTTTATCCATTTGCCTCACTCCTATATTATTTATTATATAAGGAGGTGAGACAAATAAATACTCAAGATTATCAATTTATGTTAGAAAACGCAAAGGAACATTTGGAGGAATTCCCTAAACTTTATAATGAATGCCTAAAAGTTGATTTTGTACCAAAGCGCCTTACGAACAAAATACGGTATTTTCTTACTGATATTGAATCAGCACTTGATTACATATCTTTTGCTATTTTTAATAAATACTGTTAAAAACACATTACTGACCCTACTAAAATCGAATCTGCACAAAAAAGAATCAATTTCCCTTTGTTTGATAACAAATCTTATTTTGACAAGCAATTAGATAAAAAGTTTCCTCAATTGAGATCAGAGCGACCTGATATCATAGAAATTTTTGAAAGTCGACAACCATTTATCACGGGAAATGATTATTGGTTACCTCTATTTAATAAGCTTGTTAACAACAATAAACATCGTAATTTGGAAAAGCAAACCCGAAAATTATCCACCCATATCGCGTATGGAAAAATAGGTGGAGCAACTTTTATTAATTGTACCTTTGAGGGTTTTGGCGCGCCTATAAAGTATGGGAATACAACCATTGACTTCATTAATCCCACACCATATGATAATAATTTTCTTCAAAACACAACGGTTGATTTTGTTTTTAAGGAATCGGGTTTATCTGTACTTCCTACTTTATTAAAAATCTACGACGGAACACAGTCTATCATTGCGGAATTGGACACTGCTATTAAGGGGGATTAATCCCTCTTTTTTTATTTTCACTACGACGGCTTATGTTCCAATTGTGAATTTTATGCTGACTTTACATTTCTTGTGCTAGTTTGATTTTTTGAATACAAAGCTTTATTAAGAAATTTTAACAGCGGTTTTTCAATTAATGAGTGGAAAGTACAACCGGCAATGATTGTACTGATTATCATTATTGTCGCTGCAAGAAACGGTCCGATGATGGAATATACATTTACAGCCAAAAATAGTTTATTTACCACCGAAAGCATCGGATAATGAATCAAGTAAATTGAGTACGAGGCGTCTCCCAGGTAAACAAATAGTTTTGATGGATTTGTTTGCCGCTCAATTTCATAGGACACTGCCCCATAAATGATGAAAGCAAATGGCAGACCATATTCAATAACTCGATGTAATTCTACAAAACTGTAGCTTTTATTGATCCAAGCAACAACCGCGCCGCATAACCCCAGCACAATAAAAACCAATCCATTTTTCGTGTAATTCTTCAACACGAGGTGAGCAATTAACACACCGCTTAGAAATTCCAGATTGAACGGATTGAATACAAAATTTATCCAGGAACTATCTACATATCCTATTATGCTTTGAATTATAAAATGAACGAATGTTCCACCCATCCACAGCAACACGATCGGCAAAACCAATTTCCTTTTTAACGCAATCAACAATCCAAACATGCAGTAAAAAAGAATTTCGTAGCTTAATGACCATGCAACATTCAAAGGTAAATTTTCCTCAGGCTGTGGTATCAATACAAACGACTTAACTAGATTGAGTGGATTCAATACGCTGTCAGACCCGAAGGTAGGAATTATAAAGTAAACAGGGACAAGACAAATCAAAACCACCCAATAAATCGGGTAAACCCTGATAATCCTTTTTTTAAAAAACGATTTTACTTTTTCTGGTGCCCCAATATCCTTATTGTGGACATAGTAAATGACGAATCCACTCAAAACAAAGAACATATCCACTCCGGCATCACCGAATTTGAAAATGCCATATGCATAATCGTAGTTTAGATAAGACTGCAACAATCCTGAGGTATGGAATAACAAGACGTACACTGCTGCAATACCTCTAATAAGCTGTAAGTTGTTTAATTTTTTCATAATTTAGCCCCTTAATATTTCATCTACTAAATATTAGCATTTTTGATAGGGGCTGTTAATCTTTTTTTAAAATAACTTCAGTAAACTCATAGTGACCACTGTATTTGCAGCTGTAGCAGTTTTGTTAGTGATATGAACTCTCACAGCATTTGTAATGACTTCATGGCCTTCTACACGAAAATTAGCAGAATTAGTAAGAGAGAAGCTTATAGGGTCGCCAGCTAATGCAGGTGGATCTGCTACCAAATCAATAGTCTTAGTTTCATTTGCTGCAAATGACAAAGTTGCTGATTTAATATTTTGTTTAGACATTGGTCCCCACGTTATATAGTCCCCTGCAGAAGCTGTAGCAGTTTTTGGTTGTGTTAGTTGAAGATAATGACCTGGACGCCCTGTTATATTAGTAATTGCTCTATCTGCTATACCGGTTATCCATCCACCTTCATTAGCGTATGTGTTATATAAAATCCCGTTACAGATATTGCTAATGCTGGTAACTCCATTAGTGCCTCCTGTAAAAATTTTGCCCATTTTAACTGCAGGGACATTATTCGTGATTTGGTCTGGAGTCATCGAAAATGTGTTTTTCATGATGAGAACGCCATATTGAAAGTGTTGATCTAAGCTTTGCAGGTCGATATGACCTCCGTGGTTTTTCTCGAAATAACCACTAATCTCCAAACCATAACAGCTGCCTAACTGCACCGCGATTCCTGAAAGACCTTCAATAACACCAGTGATTTTGAGATTATTGTTTTGAACCTTTGCCAACCCTACTGTATTTCTAATGCCATTTTGCCTAGCTTCAATCAAACAATCAATCTCAGTGTCCCAAGATTCCTTGAATTCAAATGCCCAATCGTTCCCACCAGTCACATGGTCTTTTATGAATTTCATAGTTTGGCAGTATTGATTAGCTGCTGAAGCTACTGTATCCACATTTAAGTATTTGCAATTCATAGAGGTTACGCGGATGATTTTATCACAATCCCATACCTTCGTCCCCACACCGGCGACACTGTAATACTTTAGCCCGTTTACGTTTATATCACCAACATTTTGATAAGGTGCGGTAAATATAAAACCACCATCGTCTTTGCGGATACCGCCGCCAACACCTTGAAGGAAAAGAACCCGTCTATCTAAATCCCATGAACCATTTGCTTTGTTAATACTTAAAGCTCCTGCACCAGTGATATTGTAAATCTTTGCAAATTTGATGGATACATCATTAGCAATAGCGTAATCCAAAGCTGCTTGAACCTTTTGAAAATCCGTTCCCGTAAATTTTTCTGGGCTAATTGCATTGTCTTCTTTTATTTTTGTAATTTCGGTCGTATTTTGTGCCAAAGACGCACTAAGCTCGTTGTAATCATCATCTATTCTTTGCTTTAAATTCCCCTTGTTAATGCCCTTTGCATCGACAGCTGCTTGGGCAGACATGGCATCCGAATCAGTTGCACGGTTAACAACCGCATTTAGTTGGGTTTGTGTATCATCTGATTTTTCATTTGCTTGGTTCGCTGTATTAACTGCAGCCGTTGAATTTGTCTCAGCTGTAGCCGATTTATTTAATGCTTCATTGCTATTATTGATAGCACTATTTAATTTAGGGTAAGCCTGTCTAAGGCTGTCGGTACCTAAAATCTTAGGAGCATCTGCCATCTCACATCCTCCTTATTTGTATTGGTATGTTAAGCTCTCGCTGATAGTTAGATCTAAATTGCTGCCCTCCACAGTGATTTTATTTACACCTGGAAATAATTCAAGAAACACTCCATTTGTGGATGTTAAATTAGTGACACCATCCACTTTCACTGTGTAATTTTCTGTAACTTCGTATGTTTTATTTATAAACGATTGAAACGTCATCGTTTTTCCATTCGCTTTAAAAACTACATCGTTACCGCTGCCCTCCATCCGAAATGAAAACGGAATTACAATCCAACCGTTATTAATAATTTCAAATGATTGTGGACCCGTTATTTTTCTATTACTAAATCCGGTATCCCACAATAAATCACTCATGATCGGTATGTCTGAATCCATTACAATTTTGTCAGATGGAACTATGAACCTCTTATTAGGTTTATAGGCAATCAGTGGTAAATCAAAAAACGCAAACCCGAATATTCTTCGCGGGGTAAATCCATTCGAAAGCTTCACAAAATAATATTTATC
The DNA here is from genome assembly GCF_030915505.1 of Neobacillus sp. OS1-2. Classification (GTDB taxonomy): domain Bacteria; phylum Bacillota; class Bacilli; order Bacillales; family Cytobacillaceae; genus Neobacillus. The sequence continues at coordinate 3,236,244 of NZ_CP133265.1, read as the reverse complement.
GGGTTCATATTCAAATGATAGTTTCATTTCCCTCGGCTTTCCATAATGATCAAACAAAAAAGCAACGAATTCATTTAACCTTCGCTGCTTCTCATACATGTCATATTCGATAAAACCAAGTGGAAAGTTAAAAGGTTTAGGACCCGATTCGGACCCAAAATCCCATTCTCCGTCCATCCCAGGAATGGCCATCGTCCTGCTTCGTAAGTCTGATACCGCAGGGTGATCATGCTCTTTTTGTATTTGTAATCCCCAATGACTGATTGGAATGCCATCAAGTAGTATCACAGCATGACCACTCCTTTCCCGCGGGCATTTGATTTGGTGAGATTATAAAGTTCTCTAGCAATCTTTTGGATATCGGCTTCTTCGCGGACGATCATTTGTTGAATAACAATTCCTTGCCCTCCGTCCATCCTATCCCCTATCATCCCAGCAATTTTACCCAAAACGGAATCAGATAATGGTATAGCTGCCTCTGGAACGTTTGCATCCCCCATACCTACTAATCTAGGGCTATTGGCTGGGAATACGCCTCCGTTTTTATACCAGTCTACTGTTACCTTCGGAATACTCGGAGGAGCTAAACTAAATTTACCGCTTAATCCGAAATGAGGAAGTTTAATATGCGGTAATTTTAGCGATAATCCACTGAAAAAACCTTTTATTTTTTCAATCTGATCACCCACAAATGAAACAGCTTCCTTAATTGCGCTCTTAATTCCTTCTTTTATATCTTGAAACTTTTCTTTTACTGATTGTCCAAGTTCGCCAGCCTTAGTTTTAATAGTATCCCAGTTTTTATAAAGAAGGACACATATTGCAATGAGTGCAGCTATTGCTGCAATTATTCCAAGGATAATAAGCGTCAAAGGAAGCATTCCAATGTTCAACGCAATCGATGCAACCGATAACATACCCATTACTCCCGCTAAAGCCATACCTACCCCAACTAATATACCTATAACAGTTACTATTGCTGTTATAGTGGCCGTAAGAGTAGGATTCTCCGCCGCCCATTCAGCGACCTTTGCAACCATATTTGCTATATCCGTGAGCAAAGGAGTGAGGGATGTTTGCATATTCGATAAAGCTGTTTGTAATTGAACCGCTGGATCCGAGTCCAATGCTTTAACCGATTCATTTAATAAATCCTGATTGGCTTTTAAATCCCCTGTATTTTTTTCTGCATTCAATATGGTATCTGTTATTTTCGTGCCATTTTCTTCCCATAGTGTCCCGAAAATCTGAACACCAAGGGCATTTCTCGTGGTTTCGTCTTTAATATTTAATAAGGCAGACGCAACCTCTTGCATAGCCTTTTTACCGCCTTCACCACCACTTGCAACAGCTTTACCCCACTCCATAAACTGTGAAGCAGATAGATCAGTACCTTCAATTATGTCAGATATTGCCTCCGGTACTAAAAATCCAAACTCAGCCACTTTAATTCGACCTTCTTTTAAACCATCTAAAAGTACGTCAATGTTCCAAGTACCTGTTTCGACCCCTGCAGCAAAAATTCCTTGGATTTCTTGAGCATTATAGCCAGCCCTTGAAAGTTGTGAACCATATTCAGTTATGATATCTAATTGGTCGGATGGGAATCCCATTTTCAAAAGTGCGTTAGTCATTCCGAGTGCTTCTTCTTGAGACATTCCCAAGTTAGCAGCCATTTCATTTGACTCTTGAATTAGTTCATTAAAATCAATATCACCATAGGCAGCAGAAATTGCCCCGGCACTTTTAATAATGGCAGCATTTTGTTTATCCGTTTCATTAATATTTAAAGCCCATTGCCGCCTAACTCCTTCAAGCGCTCCTTCAGCTTCAACACCATAAACTTCCACACTCGAAAGTGCATTTTTAATAGCTTGTGTTGATTCTTCGGGAACCTGAAAAGAAATATCAATTTTGGTATCTAGGGAAGAAGTATCTAAGGCTTTTTCAATGACTTCTTTAATCCCCAAGCCAGCCGCTAAACCACCCGCAAGACCTGCTAACTCACCGCCTAATTCCTTAACGGAACCTTGAGCCTCCTCGGTATCGTTACCGAGTTGCTGCATATCTTGCTGCACTTCAGTAATAGAGGTATTATCTCCGACCTGTGAAAGCCTTCTTCTTAATCCGTTCAATTGCCCTTCTGTTGCGACAATTTCACGCTGGAATGCTCTATATTGGTCTGCCCCGATATCGCCTCTCTGAAACTGCTCTTCTACTTGGCTTTGAGCCGCTTTCAGTTGATCTAATTTTTCAGAGGTATTAGCGACTTGCTCAGCTAATATTTGTTGCTGCTGGGCTATTAACTCGGTATTACCGGGGTCAAATTTAAGCAGCCGTTCCACACTTTTTAATTCTGACTGTAGATCTTTACTTTTCTTGTTAACATCCCTAAGGGCATTTTGTAACCCGACCGTATCGCCGCCAATTTCAACCGTAATCCCTTTAATATTACTTGCCATAATCTCACCTCACTTTAAAACGCGTCGAAATCTGATTGAGATGCATTGCGGATCTTTTCATTTTCAGGCTTATTCATTTCTATGAATTCCTCAATGAAATCTAAACACATGCCAATTGTCATTTGCTCCAAGTCGAAATTAGTTAGTCCACATCGATTACAAAGCACTAAGAATGTTTCTGTTGATATTTCCTGTTGTTCGCCGGATGATTCGACTTTTTTTTTGACTGAAGGGAAGCTCCTATTAGATCCTGTATCTGTGGAACAATATCCATCAATGGGAAAACATCAAAACTGTCAAGCCACTCTAAAGGCTCTGGTAGAGTTGAATCCGCTGTTTTTGCCATCACCCATGTAATATTATAAAGGACATCAAAATCTACTAATTCAATGTCTTTTGCTGTTAAATCTTCACCTGCATTAAGCTTTTTAAGAGAATTTAATCTTAATATATCAACGAAAAAGTCTTTATGAAATTGCGCTTTGTAACGTAAAGGAGTTGCACCGGTACTCTTAAAGCGTACCGGCCTATTATCAATTACTATTGTTTTTTCCATCTATTAAACACCTGCTTTTTCATACACAGCCGTATACCAAGCATCATAGACCGACGCAACTGTATCAGCTGTTGTCGAAATCTTTACAACCCCATCTGATGGACGCGGGCCGGCAACAAGTGATAGTTCGGTTGTTCCTGGCTCTGATGATGTTGTTTTTGTGTTACTGGAAATACCGGGACGAGAAACCGAACAACTGTATAAGGCATGCCGGATTCCTTTAACGTCTCCGTCAAATTCAAAAAGGAATGCGATTTTCTTTGATTTTGCGGTGTTAACTTCTTTTAATACCTTATCCGTTTCATCCAGAATTTCCCCTAGTACATCCTTACGGAAAGCTTCTGGGACATTTGCAACCGTTAATTTTGTGTCATACCCTTGGTTAGTCGAAGATGTGTAATACAAAATATCATCTGCGTAAAAGTCGGTGGTTTCGCCTTTTGGTTCCAAGGTTAATGCAGTGGCGCCTGGATACCTAACAGGTACACCATAAGTATAAGTACCGTCTACGTCTTCAGTAATAACAGCATAGTGTGCATTTTTTAGGCCAAAGACTACTTTGTTTTCTGGCATTTATAACAACCTCACTTCGTATATTTTTTGAAATAATTGTTCTGATTCTATGAATGTTTCAGATGTTTCATATGGAATTTCATTAACATCAAGAATAGCTTCAAGTTTTGCTTCAGCTGCTAAGTCTTTTTTTGTCGTGTATAGTTCAATATCCACATCAATGATTTTTTTATAGATCTTGTTATCTGCAAATAAGTTTGTGGATGCAGTCTCTAGATAACAAATATAAGGCGGGCTCGGTACCGGCTTATCAGTAGTCAGCGTAAAATGCGAATAAGCCACAGGATAACCTGCGGCATCAAGTATTTTTTTAAATTCAGCAAGTGTCATTGTCTAATCGCCTGCTCTACTTTTTCTAAATAATTTTCAATTGCTTGTTGTTCAACTGGCCGAATATGAACTTTAGCTGCAACCCTGCCGCCGCCTCTTTTAACGTGACCCTTTTCCAACAGGTGAGTCAGCTGGTAGCTAGTCTTATTGTGGACGATAAGTTTATTACCGACTTTTTTTACACGCCAACCTTTATTGTATTTGCCTGTTTTCTTAGTGTTCGAACTTGCTTTTAGGGTTGATACGAGTTCATCAGCAACTTCTTCCTTCGCTACCTCAACCTCTTCATCCACAAGATGAGAGTATCGATTAAGTTCTCTAGCGATTTCAGCCGCTATAGCATTAATACTAGACACCAGCTTTCACCTCGCAAAAAAGTTCGATTTTTTCATCCTTGGTTTCATATGTGCGATAAATGGAGTATATTTTATCACGATATTTCACCTTAGTTTCTTCCTGGTAATCCATTGTGTGGACTATCAAAACGCAGGATGCTTTAATGCCACTTTGACCAGCTGCAAAAAACTCTGATTGAGGTACACTTTTTTTCTCACAGAATACCTGTCTACTAAAATCCTCAATTTCTTCGACTTGTCCAAGATTGTCCTCCACAGTTGTGATGATGGGGAAAAATAAAATATCATTCAACTGGAACACCTTCTTTATAATCACCAGCTAATGATAGATGGTTTTTTAATAAATCATAAGACAATCGAAATCTTTCAGCCTTTTGAACATCCTCTTCATATTCAGCTTTGCAATATGTTTTAATTGCCCGTTTAATCAAGTGATCCGCATCATCATTCGCTTTTATTGAAGAAATACCCGACAGTTGAAGATCCTGTCGGGCCGCTTCGATTGAATCAGTTATATCTCCGTCCAAAGCATTATGAGAAATACGCAATGCTAATTTAACATCATTTAGCATGGTTATTCACCATCTTTTTGTTTTTTCTTGCTTTCCTTTTTAGGTTCACTGTGTAAAAAACCTTTACTTTGTAAAAAGGCAACACGTTCCGAATCAGATGATTCATACGTGTTGCCCGCGTTATAACCTATTTGAGTTTCTTTATCGATAAATGATTTTATAACTACCAGCTTCATTTAAAATACCCTCCTTAAGCTGCAGCAGCTTTCTTAAGGACCACTAGCGAGTTAACATCTACTGCCTTACCATCCACAATCATGATTGCTTTTGTTACTAGATCATCAGTTTCATTATCTTCATACTTTTTAACACCCATCTGATAGTTAGTGTTTAGGATGTAATCAGAGAAGTTGAACAAGAATGCGAAAGCTTCTCCTGTATCAGCAGTTGAAAAGCTGTCAATATAGTTGCAAAGGACAACAGAACGACCCAATAGAGAACGCTCTGGCTTGCCGCTAATTCCATAATTAGTGCGTGCAATTGGTTGGCCGTCAGCATCAGTCATAGCCGTAAAGCCCATGAATGTTTTCTTAGTCATTACCCATACTGCGTTTGATTCATACTCAAGTGGCAATGCTGCTTCTGCATCAGTAAGTGTTTTGTATTCAATTTTGGCGACATCCAAAGCTTGTCCAGCAGCAGGATTTTCAGTAAGAATACCTTTTGGCTGACCAACACCTGTTCCGCTGATGATTGCTTGCTCAATAGCCTTAGTCATTGCTTCTACAACATTATTGATTAAGGTTGATTCAAAGACTGGTAGTGCCATAGTATCAACTTCAAGGGATACGGCTACAGCACAGCGAAGTTTATGATAGCTAAATGTGATAGACCCTGCAGTTTTCTTTTGTTTGTCACTTCCAGCACCTTCAGCAACCCATGAAGCAACTGGTTTGACTGCAGAAGTTGGAACGCTTACTCCTCCTTTAATTGCTGTGCGAGTGACGAGCGGAAGAATCATTCCGACCGCTTCAAGTTTTTCCACAATTTTATTTAAAACAGTTTGTGGAATCACTGAACCAATATCGCCTGTCTTAGTTGTTGCGTTTGCACGTAGTTCAGCCGGAATAGCTTCACCGCGAAGAACGTAGTTCATGAATGCCTGACGATATTCCGTTGAATCGGTGCCTAGTTCACGTTGTTCCTGTGGATTGGCATTAAAGGTTTCGATTGTACGCGTTTCTGTTGAAGTACCATTATTAATTGCGCGTGCCTCATCCAAAAGACGTTGACGAGTTTCAATTTGTGTACGTTCTGCAGTTAAATCACGAAGCTCCTGGTCTAGTGCTGCTAAATCTACTTGCTGATCACTTTCTAATAGGGTACGAATCTCAGTCATGCGAGTTTGGATTTCTTGTAATCGATTCATTTGAACATCTCCTCTAAAGATAAGTTTTTAAAATAAGTTTTTTTCGTAAATCTCGTTGATTTCTTTCTTCCACATACACCTTATATGGGTCATGTGAACGAGCTGACACCTGCGAATCCGGATAGGCCGGAAAGGCAACAGGACTAATTTCTACTAATTTAGCTTTGGTTACACTTCGAACGATGTTGTCTGGGTCCGACTCATCCCATTCTTCCTTGGCCATTTGAAATCCAAATGAAACGCCGTCAACATCACCTCGTTTGATTGTTTCAAACGCATCATTTCCAAGTGTGGTATTAGGTAAGTCCAGTTCAAATCGGAGGCCGATATCATCCTCAAACAATCGAAGTGTTCCGTTTTTTGTTCTGCCTAACACCTGTGATATATCATGACTCCATAAAGCTAATTGGTCATCTGCTGTTAGTGAATCGGTAAAGGCTCCCCTTTTAAACTGCTCTTTGAATCTCCGCCAATATCCCATCGTATAAGATTTCATTTCCCACTTTACTGCATATCCGGAAATGGTACGGCTACCATTTTCGCTTTCTCTAATTTCAACTTTCCCCGGTACCAGGTTCCGTTTTTCCGTTTTTATCGTCATTTTTTTTCTCACCTCCTCCAGTATCGTTTCCATCTTTCACTAATGCTGTATCTAAACGGCGAATAGGCTTATCTCCGCCCTCGATTGGACCAAGAGAGAGAATAGAACGCCATTCATTAGGTGTCATGGCCCCTCTGTCTACCATCTGAACTAAATTCATCTTTGTTGACATGGAAGCATACTGCAAAGCTGAGGATTCAAAAATAATCTTGTTCCCAAACCCTCTTTCACGACGTGAAAAAAGCTTCCTGGTAAATTCCCCAGCAAGCTGCATCGCTAACGGCTCGATTTCTGATTCATAATATGCGTTCCACTCATCCTCACTGTACTTACTTTGAATAATTTTATCGTTTGTATTAAAGAAGTTGTAAATTCTTTGAATGGTTTCTTGCATTTGCTTTGAATCAGGAAGAAAAGATTCTTGTTTTACCTGTTCAAGGTCGTAACGTGGATCCGAAGAAGCAGCTCCACCATTCACATTATCAATATTTAAGTAATTTTTAACAAAGTTTTGAACCTGCGAATCTATATCCTCTTGTTTTAGAACGGATTTAAACTTTAAAATCCATTTAATAATGGCGCTATTTTTAATGGCCTTCACAATTCCTTGGTCAGTAGTTGTTACAACCTCCATCAATTGCGCTAACGCTTGGCCCGGATGGTCCCCAAAAAAGTCATCATCGTTGAAATCTTTCCGCAAGTGGATGACATCCACATAAGGTACTGTCATAGTTTTTCCAGTTCGGAAATAAAACTTTAGAAAAATATCGCCATGCGAATTTTCAACCACATCGATTGATACACAAGGAATAGGATAAATTTCAGTTGCATAGCCTAACTCATCGCGCTTAATATAAGCGAATGCATTATTATTAAGCTCTAATTGTGTAGCTAATTTTTCCTGCATGACTTGTCCTGTCATTAAAGGGTTCGGTTCTTCTAGGATAAACCGTAAATATGGGTCAGGATTTATTTTAAATTCTGCAGCATTATCCCGAACATGTTTAGAGACTAATTTTCCGACAGCTTTTGCTTTTGGACGAATACAAGAACGGACGATATCACTTTGATATAGATTACCATTCCAAGAATAGAAACCTCCGCCACTGTCGTTTACCATTTCGTAACGTGTAACAATAGTTTCTTTCGGCCTTTTACCAAACATTTTTTCAAACAATCCCAAATTATCACCCCCTTTAAATCATGTTTAGATAATCATTTTTCTTTTCTTGTAAAATTACATATGAATTCAATAATGCTGCAGTCCCATCAATTCTTCTACGACTGCTGTTAGTTTTACTTGGTTGAATATTTAAGTTCTTATCAATATCGACAGCTGTATTGGATAAGCACCATTTATCAATAGGATTGTTATTATAAATAATTCTTTTTGCTTCGAGTTCCTTCTCAAGAAGATACATGGGCCCCGATAGGGTTTTCTTTCCTTGGTAAACTGGAATCATGGCTTCTTTTCCGAAGTAACCAACCATTTCTTCAACCCAATAATCAGCTGACCAAGCATCATAACCAATCCATGGAAGGTAAATTCCATACTCGTCTCTAATTTCTAAGAACCATTCTGTTACAAGCTTAGGATGAATGCTGTTGCCAGGACTTGCTCGTAATAAACCTTGATCGTGCCAACGATTATAAGGAATTTTATCTTCATCTGAGCGTTGCTCAATCAAATCCTCCGGCAGCCAATACATTTGCAAAACATAGATGTTGGAATCATCTGGCCGCATAAAAATAACCTTTGCCGCTGTTAAGTCAGTGGTCTTGGATAAATCCACACCGCCAATCCCATAATTAGGACGTAAAACATTAGCTTCAAAAGTTGCTTTATTTTCTAATTGTTCAAATGTTAACCATGCTTCACTGGACGTTTCCCGGATATTAAAATCCTTAGTGAGCAAGTTTTTGACAAGTAAAGGATTTTCCTTTGCTTTGTTCACCTTAGATTCTAAGTTATCAATTTTCTTAATGGTTCCAAGTCCAGGATTAGCCTTTTTCCATGTTGCCGGATCTGTCCATTCTCGTCTGTTATCAAGTTCATAAATAATAGGTAGGAACCGATCGTCCGTATATGCATTTTCATCATCAAGGCTAAGTAACAGCCTTTCAGCCTCTTCATATTTCATATCGTAAACAGATTCCCGGACGGTGCCGGCTGTCGTGATCATGAGGATGAGGGGTTGTTCCCGTGCAGATGTGCCATCCACAATAACATCATAGAGATTCTTATCTTTCCAAGCATGAATCTCATCTAGTGAAGCTCCATGAACGTTAAGACCGTCAAGTGTATCACTGTCACTCCCAACCGGCTGAAATGTACTGTCATTAAAATCTGCATTGATTTCCTTCACAAGTGTTTTCATTCTCTTAGAAAGGACAGGAGATTTCTTAACCATACGCTTTGCTTCTGACCAAACGATTTTAGCCTGCTTTTCTTTTGTGGCCACCGCATAAACTTCTGCTCCACCCTCACCATCAGCAACCTGCAGGTATAAGCATATACCAGAAGATAATGTGGATTTACCATTTTTCCGAGCAACGACTAAAAAGACCTCACGATATTTACGTGTGCCGTCTAATTTGTGGATGAATCCAAATGTAGCTGCTAAAAATGCTTGCTGCCATAATTCTAGATCAATCGGTTCCCCTGCCCATTTACCTTTTGAATGCTTGCAGAAGTTTTCTATGAATTCAATAGCATGATTAGCACGCTTTGTATTATATTCATACACAGAACACTGATCATATATATCATCTACGAGCTTTTTATAAATCCTTTTTACCTTTTCCCCTACAACTTCTTCACCAGATTCAATCTTATTGTAGTAATCGATAATCGGATTATAAGATAAGGGGTATTGTCTTCGCGGCTTCATCTATCCATCACGAAAGATTCGAATCCATCATCATCAATACATGGAGCTTCTTTTTTAGGAAAAAGATTTAAAATTTCTTTCATTACTGTTGTATAACGCTGGATCATTGAGTTATAAGTTGTCACAGAAGGACTTGCCCTTAATATAGTGTAAACACCTTGTTCCATTTCGTCGATAGGTCCCTTTGTGTTAATGTCCTCTTTTAACTCTGCCAAAGTCACACGCATAAATGCCGCCTCTTGAATAAGGCCTTCAACAGCTGACTTTTTATTTTCTTCTAAGTTCTTGAAAAGTTCGGTAAGTCTTTTTATTTCCTTTTTTATCAATCTATCTTTTTTTACATTCGCCAAAAAATCACCTCCATTTTCCAAAAAAGGTCCTAGTTTTTGGGGTGGGGGCCTTACAAAAATACCCCGTGCGTTCACGGAACCTCCACTCATCGGTCTCCGTAATAAAAATTTCAAAAAATATTTAGGGGGGGCTAGGATTTTGAAAAAAATTTAAAATAAATTAAAAATATTTTTATTTTCTAACCAAATCCCCGTTTATATCGAACATTAAGCCATAAGCAGTCGCATTATATCTCTCATGGTGTTCCTTGTTATGACAGTCCTGGCATAGCAGCTCAAGGTTGCCGTGATTCAAGGTAATGTTTGGATCTGTTATGTTCTCTGGAGTAATGTACTTAACATGATGAACAATCTTACCCGGACCGGCACATCGTTCACACAATCCATACTTGGAAGCGAAGTATGAAGTTCTACACTTCTTCCACGCCTTGGACTTATAGAACTTCTTGGCATAATCTTTCATTTTGACACTCTCTCTTTTATTTTAGACAACTCATCTATGAATCTATTAATAGTATCTATGTCTAATACCTCAGAACGGATTGGAGCTCCACCCATGAATTGATTAACACGTAATTTGTTATTGTTTATGGAACCTTTTAAGAATTCACCATCTACATTAATTAGTTCTTAAAACAAAGGCTTACCGTCATACCCTTGCTTAATTAATTTCATTGTACCCTGCCTCCAAACATTTTAAATTAAATTAAAAAACACTAATCAATTAATGTTCGTTTTCGCTTCAAATTTGGCTCATTTTACCCCTTTGAATTATCTACAATACATATTGTGTATAATTCATTAAAAGGCTTATATGAGCGTCCTGACGGTGTTTATGAACTACCTAAAAAATGAATTAGACATATACCTTTTTGTAGTTAATTCATATACACAAAAAAAGAAAGCTACCAATCAATTTTGCTCTGCTGCTTATTTAAATTGTCTTGATTTATACCGATATATCGTAAGGTTTCTTTTGGGTGACTATGGTTAAGCATCTCTTGAAGACTAGCCACATCCTTAAATTTTATATAATGATTGTAGCCATACGTCTTCCGAAGCGAATGTGTTCCCAACCTTTCTAATCCAAACTCATCAGCAATCTGCTGCATGATTATATATGCCATACCCCTTGAAAGAGGTTTGTTTTTTCCGTTTCTGCTCTTAATAAGGAATTCGTTTTTGGGTTTATCTTTTATATAATTTCGAATGGCTTTCTTTAACTCATTCGACATTTTGACGTCTTTTGGTTTCTTGGTCTTTTTTTCTTTTATGAAGATGTTCCAACCTTGTACGTCCTTCACCCTAAGTCTAAGAATATCTGAAACTCGAAATCCTGTATGAATCCCTAATAAGAATAGAATATAATTTCGTTCATTTCTTTCCTTTAACCATTGTTTGATTTCTTGGAGTTGTTCTTTATCCTTTATGGGTTGAACAAGGTTCATGGAACTCACCTTCCTTTTTACTAAAAATAAAAAGCCACCTATAGCAGGTGACTTGGTTTGGAAAGTAAAGTAAAACCATCTCTCACTTCGGTGGATGGCGTACCGTCCCGATCCACTCCTTTAGCGATTGGGATCACCGTTGCCCAGGAGGGTACGGGTATGAGCTGCATACAATACGCATGGTTTAATTGCTGCAACCAGGAGTGGAGTAAAAAGTTTTTTAATCAATCCCACCTTATGCTAATCGCTTAATAGGAATAAATAACAGAGTGCTTTTACCTCCATGCCTCGCCCTCAACCTATGCAGACATAATGCTGCTAAGGTGATAATCACCATCAGCTGATCGAGTACACCTTTGATAAGGGAAAGATGCGTCTCCCAAGAAGTTGTTGTTCTTGTTCTTCTTCTTGAGATAATCGTATAAAAATTTTCAATAAAAAAAGGTCCCCAATTTGGTGCAAATTTTGGTATACTTTTTGTTCGAAATTTGTCCTTTTTTGTCAAAACAAAAAGCACTTAGATATATCCAAGTGCTTTTGCAAGTTGCCGAATTGCTTCTCTTTTTTTAGAGTAGTATTTCCCTTTATAAAGACCTAACGATAAATAAATTTCTAAATCAGTAAGTTCCTGTTGGTGAGTATTTAAGTATTTAATTTCAATGATTTTTCTTTCGATAGGATCAAGCGATTGGGTCAAAGCCCTTTCGATTTGTCGTGCTTTTAATTCATCAAATGTTTCAGTTTTCGTCAAAGGGGTAAATAAATTATTGGCACCGACTGCTTGTCTCTCTTTAATGTTCTCAAATTTTACCTTTAGCGCTTTATAATCTTTTAAATCCTTGATTACAGTTTCTTGTATTTCCTTGTCTCCAATTAAAATTACAACTGACACTAGGACACCCCCATATGGTAAAATATACTTGACGAGTATTTACCAGCTGGGAGAAATCCTGGCTTTTATTCGTTTTCCTCAACTATCATCATCTTCTGGCACTTTGGACATTTCTTCTTAGGGATGATTTCTATATCTAACTCATGGACATCACATTCAGGACAGATATATTCAATCATTTTTTGCCCTTCACCTTTCTTCTTTGTAACTCTTTAGCTGCTGCATACCTTTCTATCATGCGACTGTTTTCATTATTAGCAATCTCGTAGAGTTGTTGGTTAGTTGCTTTCGAGTAATCCACATTCTTTTCCCACTTTTTCAATATGATCCACTAAATCTTCAATAGTTACTATGAAACTTCTATTTTTGTTATCACGGCCAAGAGCCTTATTGACTCGTTCTAATAATTCCTCATGCTCAATTTCCATAATCATTTCTCCTTTATATGGATTAGGATTTGCCATGTAGACCATCCTTTTTATTTCTCATGGCTTTCATTTTCCAATTCTGCTATACGATCATCACACAAAAATATATCCTTTAAAGTTTCTTCAGCATAAGGAAAATCACAACGTTCACACGGATTAAATTTATTTGGCTCTACTGTTTTCGCCGTTTCTTTATATTTTTCGATTTTTGCTTCCATCTGCCTTAACGAATCAATTACTACACGCTTTTCTTTCATTTCTAAATGGCTAGCCATTACACAACCAATTGCAATATTTAATTCTTTAGTAAATTCCAAAATATTCATCCTTTCTTATTTGTTTTTTTCATCGAACTGTGCATTAAACTATTCCAAACTCAACTTCAACAAATTCAAAATGTTTCATAATATTTGTATAGCCAAAATTGCAAATAGCATCATTGCCAAATCGTTCATGAATTAACTGTTCATGTATCCTCAAGTTCTCTATATGTGATTCTTTATTTGCAATTATCAAAGCTTTACTCAAATCTTGAGTAAGCCAGTCAAATTCCTCACTATCTTCTGCCGCAAGATAATAATCCCCCATCATATCTTCTTCTTTTGATTCTTCTCGCAACCTTAGAACCCAGTCATCTTTCATGTTTATCCTCCTTTCGTTACATCTAATTTTGGTTCAATTATTTCGAAAGTTGATATTACTTTTTAAAACTGGAAGTATATTTCGGCTCATATTCGACTGTAACATTGAATTCAGTATCACAGACGTAGCAAGTCAATTCATCATTTTCATAGATATCATCACTTGAATTTTCTGTACCACAAAGAGGGCAGATAATTTTGTCTATATCATAACAATCATCTTCCGAATGCCCTCGTTCCCTGGCTGATTCAATAGCAGCTGTTTTTCTATCGTTATGTTCTTTTGTGTGACAAGTATCGCATTGCCAGCCGCCTTGTACACCCCAAGCCGTTTTGCCTTCTAACTCGTCTCTATAAATACCGCAAGTTTCGCAACGATTGTGTTCGTCGCACACGATGTATGGATAAGGCTCGTTATTTCCAAGACATTTGCTGCACCCGCAAACCCAATACCAGCCATCATCGAATCTTTCTGCGTACAAACCACGGATCGGAGGATTAAGTTTAATTTCAGGCAATTCATTCTTGTAAAAACTATCGTTCCAAATATTCGTGTGACCTGCACGTGTCCTTTGTATCCATTCTTTTGGCACTTCGGGAATGAATACTTTGGTATCACTCAAATTCATTTATCCTTCATCCTCTCTATGTCACAATTTGTTCGAAATACGACATTAATCTAAAACAACTTCTACCCCATATTCCTTAATCAAGTTGTTATTTTTTGTCCTTAATCGCTCATTTTCTCTTTGAAGTTTATAGATGATTTCTTGCTTAGTTTCAGCATCATTCATAAAGTGATTTAATTTGTTTTGTAGTTGTTCAATAACACCTTTGATATTTTTTGCTAAACATTTCATACATGTAGGTTGCGAAACTGTACAAGCTAACATATCTCCACAACGATTGTTTACGTCAACATAATCAAGCAATTCATCCCTAACATCAGCAAGTGTGTCTAAATACATTTCGTTTTCCTTTTCATAGCGTATTCTTTCGGTTTTTTCTTTTCTCCAATCACGATGTAAATTAAGGTATTTAACATCTAAATCAGCTAATTTCTTTACTACATCATCATAAGAATCATTCATTTTTCACAATCTCCTTTTACGCCACAATTTGATTCTAATCCGAACAAAGTTCGACAAAATGGTCTAATTATTGGAATAAGCATATTTACAATTAGAGCAATCGAATCCTGATTCCGGGACGAAATTATCATCAAACACTTGATACAGCGGACACGTATTCCAGTCCTTTGAGCAGCCATTGCATTTCACTTCCATGATGTCCACGCACCAGTCATAAAACTGCTGTCGCGGCATAACCGCATTGGCCATTTTATCCTTAATGTCTCTGTTAACTTGTTTTAGCGTATAATCATCAACGAGTTTAAAATCATATTTCATTAGTTTCTTTTGGATCTGCTCCTGCTCTTTTGGGCTAAGCCGGTTATACACGGACATGATAAATTTGCTTAAATACGTTTCTGCCATTTTCAAGCTTTTATGTTCATCCTTAGACAAATTCTCGCGTTTTGACCATTCTTCTCGCATAGTCTGGAGTTTAGGACCATCTGCGCCTTGATTTCTAATTCCAATCGCCATTTGCAAAACTGAGTTCATAACCATGAATTGATTTTTCTCGACAGAATTCAGATAATCTCTCATGGTTTCAAGATGCCTTCTTTCACAAAGATATTGCGAAACACACGAACTAGCCTATCCCTTTTTCGTTCGGCAATTGCTTTTCTAAGCCGTCTTTTTCTCTTACGCTTATTAACCATCAGTTAAGACCACCTTTCAGCTGCTCCTTACGTAATGAAAAAAATATTATTCATCACAATCCCTTTTCAATTTTGCAATCCAGCAGCTGCTCTCAGTATTTTCTACAAATATTTTTCTATTGAAAGAATCCCTGGTAAAAGTTTTTCCGTCTCTTTTAAGTTCGGTAAGAGGGTAAACAAGAATAAATCCTCTTGCCTCTAAGTCCTTGATAGCTTGCTCCGCCTCATATTTCCGTTGCCGGCGAATAATGATGGGGAAATCCTTCTTTTTCATGTTTTTGCCTTTAACTTTTTACTATCCTCATTCAGCTTCTCTTGGAGCAA
This sequence comes from Neobacillus sp. OS1-2, assembly GCF_030915505.1. Taxonomy (GTDB): domain Bacteria; phylum Bacillota; class Bacilli; order Bacillales; family Cytobacillaceae; genus Neobacillus. The sequence goes on along the minus strand of NZ_CP133265.1, from coordinate 3,220,665 downwards.
TTTTCGAAAGCACTCTTCACAAAAGTTACTGCTCCAATAACGAGCCGGACGCTCCTTGCATTCGATACAACATTTTGACATAAAAATCACCCCGTTAATTATTTTTTCTTAGGTGATAATCTTGATAGTAAATCTAGTTAACTTGATTTAAAATGCTCGGCATAACATTGGGCGTATACTCCATCGACTGCAAAACCGTTTGGTTTTTTACATTTAGGACAAGTTTTCGAATCCGTGACCCATGTAACACTGCACTCACAACATTCCATTTTCACTTCTTTTTTTAGCTTATCGATCACATAACCATGCCCACCACAAACTCCACATCTAGCGCTCATGTTGACTGTCCTCCTAATCGTCTAAATCCATATAGGGTGGTTTAGTAGAAACCATTGATTTGCCAAACTCTATTAATCTCAGTGACAAATATTTATTATCCGTTTTTAACAGATGATTCTCTTTTGTTAACTCTTTAATCCTGCGGACTAAATATTTTTGTAAATCAGCAGTTTCTTCGAGAGCCATGAGCTCCCAGTTATAATCGGAATCAATAGCATCATCAATGGATTTTCCATACTTTGTGAAGCCTTTTCCGTCTTGGGAGTCAATGATTCTAGTAAACTCATCTATTACAATTTGGCTTATTTCAGGTCTTGACATATATTTTCCTTCCCCCAAACCATTAAACAGCCTAATCCATAACCATGCTTTTTAACGTCACCTTCTTTAATCCATCCACGGCTTTCATGAACTTCAATTAATTTCAATAAAGTGGATTCTGTCATGGAATAAACAACTTTTTTCAGTTGCTTTGGTCGGCCGTATCTCCAGCTGCTCATTAATACTTTTTCCCACCATGTTTGTAAGATCTTGTTTTGTTGAATTCCATCTTTTTAGAAATCGCTGCTTCTAAATCAATCCCTCTGGATCCACACAAATCAAAGACTCGGATACAAACATCGGCTAACTCTTCAGCGAAATTTTCTTGATTACCTTTGCGATCTGCTTCCAATGCTTCACTAACTTCACTGTGGATTAAAGATAAAATCGTGCCGGTCTCCTTTGGTTCATCGTGCCACCCTTTTGATTTGGCTGTGATATACGCTTCTTTGCATAAATTATTAATCATTTCTTTACCATCCTTTTTGTTTACAAAATTGTTTACAAGTTAGGGGGACCAGACCAGTGGTCCCCCATTCATTAAGCGATAATGACAATCTTTCCGGCTTCGATTTCAGATTCCAAGGCTCCTTGAAGAAATTCTTTGATGTTTTTCATGGCTGCCAGCTTCCAGGCGCCACCGTCTGCTTCGAATAGTGCGCAGCTCGGACCATTCTTCATACGGAAAATGAATTCGGATTCCGGCTGACCGACCTCTACAAATGTTCTGAACGGTGCTAAAATTACAGGATTCGGTACTTGGACTGTGCCTACAGTCGCAATGCCTACTTTAGCTTGAACGGCTTGGGAAACACCATCGTCACCAACTGTCCGGACATTTTCCTCGCGGATGTTTCCAACAACCTGCAGCATAATATTTCTATCTTCATTCGCTACAAAAGCTGATTGTAATTTTATATTGAATTCTTCCGAATCATACCAGCGATCAAATGAGAATGACGGCAGCATAGCGGACGCTTTAATATAATCATTTCGTTCATAATCACGATTGAATGAACTAAAGGCAATTACTTCTGTCGGACTAACAACATGTACCATTTTAGCTTCGCCCAGTGGATCTGCATCGAAACCAGAAATCAAGTAATCTATTAATCCTGTAAGACTGCGGACAGATAAAGCATTAGGCCTATCTGCTGGAACCAAGTGTAATTTTTGTGTAGAAAAGGTTTGGGTACCAATTTCTTTTGTCTCTACGTTTCCAAGGTTAATTAAGTATTGAAGAGCGTCTTTAATCATTTTTTCATTCCTCCGATTTTGTTTGATTTTATTTAGATTGTTGTTGCCTTAAATCAATGATCTTATTGCCTTTATCGTCAGAAACACCACCTTCTTGATCAATAAAGGTTTGTCCTTTTGCGCCTGATTTTAATTCGGCCCCCGTTACTTTACCTTGGCCGTCATAATCCATAATGATTTTCGTTTGGATGTTCTTGGCAGGTACTAGGGTGCTTTTTACTTGTACGCTGACGTCGGACAATTCCCGATTATCATCTGAACTGATGCTGACCGTCATCGTAACTTTACGGACTTTATTGGGATCAGTATTCGGGTCTACCACGTTATTCATTACCTTTTGTAATTCCTGGTTAAACCGTTCTGCTAAAGCTCCGTTGGCAAATGTATTCAAATCAACAATGTTCGGCATTTTAATGACCTCCAATGATTTATTGATAGAGAGGATCCCTCTCGTAATAACCGATTATTGCAGGGAAACGTTCGTATTCTTTCTTTAAGTCTCGAAAGCTGATAGAACGGTTTCCCTTTTCTATCACAAAATCCATTAAGTATTCATGGCAATTTTTTGGACTACTTTTTAATTCTTTGCGAAAAAATTCAATCGCTTCTTCCTCATCTTTGGCATAAATAAAAATGAATCGATTAGCACTTTGTTTTAAAGCAAAGACTCCGATGATATTGAAACCTAAAAGGTTACTCTCAATCATTTGTTGAACCTTAATCTTGTCGCCCTTTGAAAAATCAAGCACAGATGCATCATCTTCCCATTTCACTATTCCTTCTTGCACAAAATGAAATATGTAGTGGGCAAGGCTCGGCTGATCATACTTTATTGAGTCTTCAAACGCTTCTCTGATTGAGGACATCTGTTATTTCTCCTGTGTATTCGTTGTATAATGATGGGACGATTCCGACTGGACCGTTTCTATTTTTCGCAACAATTAATTCAAGGACATCACTGCTAGAATTCTTGTCATAATATTTTTCGCGATATAGGAAAATGATTAAGTCAGCATCTTGCTCAACGCTACCGGATTCTCGGATATCAGACATCATCGGACGCTTTTCTTGGCGTTGTTCAACAGATCGATTAAGCTGTGCTAAACAGATGACTGGGCAATTAAATTCTTTGGCCATTCCTTTTAGGTTTTTAGATATTTCTGTAACCTGGAGATGTGCATTGCCCCCATAAAATTCGGCTGAACGGATTAATGTTAAGTAGTCGATGAATATAATCGGCTTTCTATCAGGAAATTGGTGAACCATTTTTCGTGTTTTCGCCCTCATTTCCTGTACGGATTGACCAGCTCCATCGAAAATCTGAATTTTAGTTTCAGACACCCTGGTAATAATATTGGGCCATTGTTCTTTTTGTTCATCCGAAAGCCCTTTGTTCAGGTTTCTCATTCGCATTCGATTGAACCCACCAGTGGAAGCGAGTAATCGATCAGTGATGCTCGCTTCGGGCATTTCCAACGAAAAGATGATGGGTAAATATCCTTGCCATCCAGCTTGTTTTGCAAAATGAATAACCACATCGGTTTTTCCCATACTAGGTCTTGCCGCAATAATCGTTACTTCTGAATCTTGAAACCCATTTGTCATATTGTTGAGTTTTTTAATTCCTGTTTGAACCCCGCCCTTGACGCTTTTCTCTGTCCAAGGTGCTTCAAACTTGTCGATTAGGGCTGTATCGATTGATGTATAATCATCGAGTTTCGCCTGATTAATACCCTCAAGCCTCGTCATGATTTTATCAATCTCCCAATCTTCATTTTGAGCAAGTGTTAAGATATTTTGTTTTTCTCGTTCCTTCCAAACTTCTAAAACGAGATCTTCGTAATCTTGAAATTTTTCGGCATTTCCGAATGATTGCAAATCATTCAAATATGAAATGCCACCGAAGTCTTCAAAGTTCGCTAAGGTTGAAAGAGAAATAATATCAATATTTTTTCCCTTACCGGTCAGATCAATCATTGTTTGTAATAGCTGTCGATTCCTTGCATCAACAAGGTGATCGGGACGGATGATAGTGTCTTTGATTAAGTAGTTCGCCTTTAAGAAGCTACCTAACAACGCTTTTTCCGCAATCACACTTAGCCCTCCCCGGCAGATAAATCGAATTCGAATTCATCTGGTATAGCTCTTCCGGCTGCCTGTTGCTTTTCTTTAAGTGCAATTTTTTGAGCTCGTTCGTGTTCAAACGCTAGGACTGATTCTAAAGTTTTTAAATTAAGGCTTGCCCAACTTTTGAGGATGCTCTCAGTGTAGGCCCATGATCGTTTATTTTGACTTAAGGTTCTTTTCATTGATTCGATGACAATAGCCGGTGATAAATCAAACTCCCAATAACTAATGTTCTCTGCAATGTAAGGTGACAGTACTCCGAAATTTTGTTGATAGAAAACCGCAGCGTCCTCCGTTACTTCTTCTTCTTCTTCTTTTTCTTTTTCTTCTTCTTTTTCTTCTTCTTGTCCCCGTATCGTGGACGTATCGTCAAAAGGTTGATTTAAAGCATTTTGGCTATTTTGGGATTCATTATTTTCTTTTTTTTCATCGATACGTGGACGTATCGTGGACGTATCGTAAATTTTTTTGATTTCTTGCTTTTCTACTCGCTCACCAACAAACGAAATTAACGATAAATCTTTAACCATTTTTAACTCTGAAGTAACACAATCCAATACAGGTTTTCCGCCTTTATTGAAGTTGTATTTCCCCCAATTTTTAATAGCCAGTTCTCGTGTTTCTGGGTTGTATTGAACAAGCTTGTGATGGTTGATAAACCTGTCTAACAGGGCATTAATGCTTTCAATAGAGTAGCCGGTATCAAATGCCATTTGTTTTTTTGTTATTTGATAGATGCCTATTTGAGTAGTATTAGGATTGGTCAAAAGATAAAAGAAAAAGAATTTATCTTCTGGAGTCATTTCTTCCACCACTTTAGGATCATTCCAAAACTCGGTATGAATCATCCTGAATTTAGCCATTTCGTTTTCTCCTCACTTTGACCGCGTCTGCTCGCTCGCATATTGCAAATGGGCCTTCGACGCGAATTAATTGATATCCTGGATAGCGAAGCAAATAATTACGAACAATAAAATCGAAGTTTCGGTTCGTCCAGTTGTCTCGTTCCTTTGTGATTCTTTCCGGAAGTAAAACCTTAGTACGTGTATAATTAATCATGAAATAACATGCATACCACCTTCCGATAGTTTTATATTCGGTGCGCACCGTTATGACCAAGAACGTAAAGGGGATTAGGAAAACCGTTCCTGGTCATAACGGTAAGACCGACTAAAGTGATAGTCTTACCGTTTTAGTTCTTTCTCTTTTTGAGCGTTCATGTCGCCGATAACCACTCCGACAATAAAGGTGATAAACGTATAACAAATGGTAAAAGCCATTAGATCAACACCTTCTTTAATCCTTCTTGATATCGCTCAATCATCTGGCCAACAGTTACAATCTCACGTATATTTGTTGAATATTCAACGCTTCCAAGTTTCGTATGTAAGTCACCATCTGGCACATGATTCAGCAGTTCTTCACTGATTGACATATGTATTCCTCCTGTATTCGACAAAATGACAAGATATTTAGATACAAAAATTGCTAGTCTCCTAATCTTCGAAAGTTTTCACCAGCAACATATTGGTTTCGACAGCATTTTTCGCAACTTTCGCCAAAAAAATCAGAGGACGGATCCTCTTAATAAATTCCTAAAGAGTGGTCATATGCTTCTTTCATAGCTTTTAGGACATCGGCAATTGGAATAGTAGATTGTCCATTTTCTTCAATATGTTGGATTTTTGAATTAAGGTATCCAATAAAAAATGGTGCACCTGTTTCATAAAAATTAATGTTCTTTTCACGTAAATCTGTAATGAAGCCTTTGAATTCTTCGTGTTTCTTCAATTTTTACTTACTCCCTTTCTGATTGAGAAGGTCAGTATGCTTGACTTCACATTCGATATCACAGAAATATTCATAACGTGAGATTTCTTTACCGCAATGCTTACAAGTATTTTTCATAATCAGTACCAATGTCCGCGGCGATCGTAATGCCACCAGATATCTTTGTAATAAACTTTTAGACAATCTTCTTGTTTGTCATATTTAACATCTAGGATATTTGGTAATGAATATTTCTTTTGGTTTTCTGTTCCAAAAGCTTGCATGTGTTGACGGTGAACAAGCATAAACCAATTAAAATGTTCTGATGATAGTTTGAACTTCTCGTTATAAACTACATCCGCAGCAATGTTTGCAGCTCGTTGATAACCTTGACCATAGGTATTGCGTAGAAAACCTATAAATAGATTTTTTTCGCGTTCATCAAGCTTTTTACCAGCAATTAATTCAACGGATTTTATGACATCTTGAAGATGCACTAAGTGATCAGGTTTCATCACAATTCCTCCTATCCCATATATTTCTTGTACACTGACGGATGCTCACATTCGATTTGTCTATGCATCATTGTTTTGTAAAGCATCAGGCGCTCGTTCCTATGTGTGAACTTAGCTGGAAGTTTCTTAGCCGGATGGTGTGACATTCTTTCATTAACTTTTTTTAAATAATAAGCAATACGATTAGTGACATCTTTTTTCACATTCATCCCCTCCTCAAGAGCTTTTTTTGTTGACAGATATATTTCCAATGGTTAAATCAATGAAATTTATTTCTTTTCCATACTTCCTAGAAAGTATTTTTTCAATGATAGGCATTAACTTATGAACCTTTTCTTCCGTAAGTAAATGATTCATATTTTTTTCTTCAGGCAATAAATGGCTCTCGACAGCACACCATAACTTCTCAGCTGGTACCATAATCATTTGATCGCCTCCTTAATCATGTATATGTGTTTCCGGTTGTACGCCTTTCATGACAGGTATATCTATTGGGTAAAATAAAATGCTATTCCTTATTTGCCATTTTGGCAAATTCCTCTTCAAAAAAAAGGAAACCATATGGCACTTCTAATATCTTGGCAACTAAAGCTAATTTTTCAGCTGGGAACTTGATTCTTCCAGTTTCAAGATAATAATAGCCATTTAGACTATCGTATCCAAGAAACTCAGACATTTTTTCAATTGAAATGCCGGCCTTTTTTCGAAGTGTCTTAATTTTTTCTATATCAACTTTTATATTTTTCACTTTCCAACCCCCTTTTTATTTGCCAATTTGGTAACTCCTTAATTACATAATAAATTACCAAAATGGCAAAGTCAACACAATTATTACCGATTTGGCAAAAATATTTTTTACCGTTTTGGTAAGTGGTAAAATGAAATATACAAATACAAAGAAAAAGGTGTGCAATATGAGTATGTTGGGGAAACGCCTTAAATATCTACGAGAAAAATATAATTATTCTCAGAAAAGGGTTGCTGATTCTATCGGGATTTCAAATACCCAATTATCTAGATATGAATCTGGTGACAGGAATCCTGATCCCGAGTTAATCACAAAATTCGCTGATTTTTATGATGTTACCACAGATTACCTGCATGGAAGAACCGATTCTCCAAAAGGATCAAATGATCAATATGAATTAATCAAAACTGATGAAATGTATGACTCTCTCGCAGAGATCACAAAGTTGGCAAAAAAATATGGGCTTGAACAATTAGGTTTTTTCGATATTGAGGAATGGAAGAATCTTAGCCCAGAGGAAATTAAAATGTTAGATGCACAATTTAAAGCAGTAGCAAACATGGCAAAAGAACGTAACGAGGATAAAAAATAAGGCACCTAGAACTTAGATTAGTTCAGGTGCCTTTTACTGTTATTCAACTTTTAGTGTAATCTCTTTACCCATCATTCCGCCACGAGCTTTTAAAACAAATCCTTTTGCGTCGGCAGGAACATCAAAAATAATCTTTCCTGTTTGAGTTAAACCAGGATTTAACGATTGTAAGAAGAAATTACTATTTCCTTCATTCTCACCAACATCAAATGCAATTTGCCCATCTGAAGAATAGGAAAATTCTCTTCCTTGATCATCCACAAGTTTAAAACTATTCCCGTCAATTGTAATCGCATCTTTTTGATTATTTGTTAAAGATACTTCTACAACTTTATATATTCCTTGAGCTTTTTGTTTTGTATATTCATTTCCTACTTCTGGTTTTGCTTCAACCGCACCAACTTTAATAGTTACATCAGAAGAAACTCCTTCATTCGATAATGGTTTTTCTTCTTTCGTAGCCGATTTCGTTTCTCCACTTTTTGTAGTTGTGCTTGGAGCAGTGCTCGCAGTAGTGGATGAATCATCTTCTCCACCCGATGTTGCCGCAACAATAATAATAATTAAAACTACAAACCCGATAATTCCCTTCATGAAAAATCCCATTTTCAATTTCTGTCCACAATGAGGACATTTCTTTGCGGATTTTGAAACCTCATTTTGACATGCTTTGCATGGTTTTAATTTTGACATTCTTTATTTCCCCCTATTATATGTAATAATCACCAGGAGAATTATACTATATATTGGTATTATTTTGTCGCCTTTGCAGAATTTGTCGAAAACTATATTGAATCGTCCATAAATTGGACATTGGAAACAAGAACAAATGTTTGTATAATTAGGTCGAAAGGTGGGACTTTTGGTGGAATTATACAAAACAACAGCGTTAGAAGATTGGATAACAGCTTTTTATAGACGATTAAAAATTCAACATCCTCACCAAATAGATGAAAATCGTATTGCTCGTATTTATGGAATCACCATTAATCGGTGGGAATTACCATCAAAGTATTTGGTTAATGGACGTTTTCGAGGAATTTATATCGATATTCGAAAACCTAAGAATAAGCAGCGTGAAATATTTTTTCACGAGTTTTGTCACATACTTCGTCACAGTGGTTGTCAAACGATGATGCCAGCTGCATTTCGGGAGTTGCAAGAATGGGACGCCAGGCATTTCACTTTGTACGCTGTCATTCCGGCCCATATGCTTAAATTTATAGATTTAAACGATGAATACGTCATCGACCAAATGGTAAGTCTTTTTAAAGTGACTCCAGAATTGTGTGAGGAACGTCTGGAACAGATCAAAAACAGAAGATTGTCCTATGGTTATGTAGCTGAAAATCAGAATAAATATAGAATTTCCAACTATTAACATACAATAATATAAGATAATCAATATATCATTAATTGTGAAAGGGGTGGATATAATGAGAGCTGTGGACTATGATCGTGTATCAACGGATGAACAATTTAAACATGGGTATAGTATTGATTCTCAAAAAGAGTCAAATAAGAAGTTTATAGAGTCACAGAGTTGGACCCATACCGACACTTATGTCGATGATGCCAGCGCCAAAAATTTAAACAGGGATGATATGCAACGTTTAATAAGCGATGCGAAACAACGTAAATTTGATGTTGTTGTTTTTTATAAGCTTGATAGACTTGTCCGTTCTGTTAGCGACCTGGATAAGCTACTAAAAATATTTGATGCAAACAATATCGGCATTCGCTCTGTGACAGAGCCATTTGACACGACAACAGCCATGGGAAGGTTTCTTATCACGCTAGTCGCTGCCATCGCACAATGGGAACGTGAGACGATTTCAGAGCGTGTAAGTGTTAATATGGAAAAGAAAGCAAGAATGGGAAAATGGCCAGGTGGTCAACCGCCATACGGATATAAGGTTGTTGATAAAGAACTAGCAATAGATCCAGAGCAAGGAAATGTCGTAAAAAAGATTTTCGATATGTTAAAGAGTTATGGCTTTTATACCGTCGCTAGGAATCTCACCAATTTTAGATATCATACAATAAACGGCGAACCATGGCATGTTGACACGGTAAGAGGCATCGCAAATAACCCCGTCTATGCTGGGTATTTAAGATATAACAAAAATCGTAAGGACTCCAAGAAGCCTCCACGAGAACAAAAGCTTTATGAAGGTATACAGCCAAGAATCATACCCCAGAGCGAATTTTGGGAGCTGCAGGATATATTAGATAAGAGGCGAGGTACTGGAGGGAAACGGGAAACCAGTAATTATTATTTTTCGTCCATTTTAAAGTGCGCCAGGTGCGGACATTCTATGTCTGGTCATAAAAGTGCTGGTAGAAAGACTTATAGATGTTCCGGGAAAAAAGCTGGTAAGAAATGTACTAGTCATATTATCTTAGAAGAAAATTTACTTAAGACTGTATTAATCGAACTTGATGAACTTTTCAATGCTGTTAAAGGAAAGACAGAGGTTACAGATGTTTCCCAAATTAAAATAACACAATTAGATCAAGAACTTAAATCTATTCAAAAGTTGATAAAAAAGCAAAAGGCCATGTTTGAAGCAGATATAATTGAAATTGATGAACTAATCGAAAAGACAGAGTCTCTCCGTGAAAGTGAAAAAAAACTCATGTCCGAGTTAAAAAAATACAAACGAAGTGGTCCATCCAGAACAGAGGAAATACATTACATCTCTGAGAATTTTGAATCATTATGGGAGTATGCTGATGACTTTGAACGGAAGCAGTTAATTACTACTTTGTTTACTCAAATTGTTATCGATACAAAAGAAGAATATAAAAGAGGAACAGGTGCCTCCCGAGAAATCATAATAGTATCTGTAAAATAAGTAAATGTCTCTTGTCGGTAGAGGGACACTCGTGCCATGGGCTTTAATTCCAGCTGCAGCCATTTGTAATGTTGATCCATTCGAACTAGCTCGGCGCAACCTTCTTCCTGTATTTATAGGGCTTATCGTGACGACAATTGCTGCTATATTTTTAATTTAACGAAAGGCCGACTTATGTCGGCCACATTCATTTCCCGAGTTAAATAAAATACAAAACACCACAAAGATGTTAAAATAGTTTGAAAATAGACTCTTTTTCAAACCACTCTGGAGGGATTACATATGTTAAACAAGCTATATACGAAATTAGAAAATAGTTATGACGAAATGGTCTCCATCCGCCGCTACATGCACCAACATCCGGAATTATCATTTCAGGAATACAATACAGCTAGGTTTATTCAAACCTATTATGAAAAACATGCTATTGAAGTTAAAGGGAATATAGGCGGAAATGGGGTAGTGGCAAAAGTTTACGGAAAAAAGCCTGGAAAAACAGTTGCATTACGGGCAGACTTCGATGCGTTGCCGATTCAGGACGAAAAGGATGTCCCTTACAAATCACTTGTACCCGGAGTCATGCATGCCTGTGGACATGATGGTCATACCGCGACACTTCTTGTCCTTGCGAGAGCCTTAAATGAACTTCGTGACGAGCTTGAAGGGACCTATGTCTTTATACATCAGCATGCAGAGGAATATGCTCCCGGGGGTGCGGCACCAATGATTAAGGATGGCTGTTTAGACGGTGTCGATGTGATTTTTGGTACGCATTTGTGGGCAAGTGAACCAACAGGCACCATCCAATACCGGACAGGACCCATCATGGCGGCAGCAGATCGTTTCGAAATTGAAATTCAAGGTAAGGGTGGTCATGGGGCACAACCGCATAAAACAAAGGATGCCATCGTGACCGCATCACAACTCGTGTTGAATCTACAGCAAATCGTCAGCCGTAAGGTAAATCCAGTTGAATCTGCAGTTGTCACTGTCGCTTCTTTTACAGCTGAAAATGCCTTCAATGTCATTGCAGACAAAGCAAAATTAATAGGAACAGTCAGGACATTTAATGAAGAGGTAAGACAATTCATTGAAGGTGAAATAGAACGAATCGTTCACGGTACCTGCTACACATCTGACAGTAAATATAAGTATGATTTTGTCAGAGGTTATCCTGCAGTGGTCAACCATGAAAAGGAAACAGAATTTATCATTAGCTGTGCACAGGATATTGCTGAGGTGAATATTATCGAAGAAACCGAGCTGCAAATGGGCGGAGAAGACTTTGGCTATTATTTACAAAAAGTTCCGGGCACCTTCTTCTACACGGGAGCAAAACCGGTTTCCAATGATGAAGGGTATCCACATCATCACCCTAAATTTGATATTGATGAAAAAGCCATGCTCATTGCCGCTAAAACATTGGGTACAGCAGCTATAAGAGTCCATAAGGAATAATGATAAAAAATCCCCTGTCTCATTAGAGTTCAGGGGATTTTTGCAGTATTCGTAAGCGGTAGGCATTCATCACCGTTTCACCTAAATGTTTCAGAAGATTATTATTAGCATAAGCACCCACAAATGCCCCAATGCCCGGTACAAGCTGAAATAGTTTGGCAAGGTCAATATAATCGCGATATTCCTGCTGAAACTGACGCCAATCCATTTCCACAAGAACCTGCTTGCGGATTTCCCAATTTTCAATTTCCGATAAGGTATGCTTACGGATTTCATCACTAGAAAAAGCCAATTGAAAGACATGGAGAATAAATAATCTTTCTTCATATTTCCTCGTATCAAATCCATAAACAGAAGCTGCTTCAAACAGGAATTTCATCTTAATCGTTAAGAGCAGCGGAAAATCGGCTAGACCAAGCAAAATACCGCCCGCCCCCGTTCCCGCTCCTTCAATCACAGCGGTCTTCTGATACGCAGCTATTTTTTTTCGTGCCAATTCGTCTCTCTCTGCAAGGGTTAGCCCTTGGGCCTGGTCCTTATTCGTTGTCACTTTCGAACCAAGTAACGTAGCTTTCACCATCGCTTTGATGCTCTCTGTCATGACTTCATGGACTTTTTCCGGAATCCATTCGTTTATTTTCCCTTGGGCTTTTTTAGATATTCGGTTCATCATTCCTGAACGCCTGGTTAATTTTCGTTTCCATTCATCCACTTCATCAAAAACCATTAATTCATATTCGTTCAAAATGACCAACCCCCTTTACATATTAGCTTATGCTTACATACGATAAAAACCGCCCAGTAGTTTCAAAAAAAAAACCCCTTCATCTTAAAGGGGAAATTCATAGATCAGGCTTTTAAACGATTTTTTCCATAAAAGAAAATAAAAAGATAGTTAAAGGCAAGACCAGCTAGTAATGCAAGCAGTGAAATCATTATTTCTCCTTTAACCAGAATAAATAAGGCAAAAATAATGGCTTGGACCGTTAGGATGACCATTAACAAAAAATGGAACGAGGCTGTCTTAAATTTAGGCGCAACCGGATAAATATCAATCCAGAGTTTATTTTGATGATGATTCCATAACGGCAGCAATTGAAATCCGGTTAAATATAAAAACAAGACACCAAGTAATATCTGGCCGAATCCAAACGAAATAAAATAGATGGCAAGCGCGCCAATCACTGTTAAACGGATAAATAAACCCAGATAATCAGAAGAACGCAAAAATGTTCGCGAAAATAAAAATAAATAAGTTTTTTCCTGTGAGAACGGAATTTTACTGATAAACAAATCAAGCCATTTTCTACGTTTTACCGTATCCTTCAGTTTTGGCACATCCGTAAACATGTTAGCTAAACGATAAAAAGATGCCATCCTTTTCTCTTCCTGGTTAATTAATTGGTCCCATTTTAAGCCCATTTTTCTTGTTCGAACCAAAAAGCTGTAATAATAAAACCCCATAATGAATGCCATAACCAAAAGAATAACCAGGTTGGCCTGTTTAAATAAAAGATAGGAAAATGCGACATTTAGAAAGTAGCGTACAACCATATCCCATCTATGTACAGATACCTCGACATAATAATGAATTTTCCACGAAACAGCTAAATTCCAGACTTTAGCAATGAGTAATACGGATAAGAACGGAATAAATGAGTGAAAACCACTTTCGCTTACATGGGCATACATCGGCATCAGGACCGCTAAAACCATTAATAGAATATAGCCTTGAAAAACAAAACTGGCGACCCCGGATCGAATAAAATACCCTTTTAATTTCTCCTCAAGCGGAAGTAAAAATACATTATCGGCTTCGAGTAAAAAGTTGTAAACCGGGCTATAAGTAATGAAAAAGCCCATGATAACAGCTAATATGATTTCAGCAGGAAATGCAGTTGAAAGGGTTTCAAGCCATTTTTGATAATAAAAGGCTCCTGTTCCAATCAAAAATAACAGGACAATAACAAGATGTCCATTGAAAATATAGCGTAAATATCTTCCTATATCCTTCATCCGACCGCCAGCACGGTCCCTCCAAAGTTTCTTCTCATCAAACATAATTTTCTTCCTTCGTCAATTGAATATACAAATCGTCTAAAGAGGCCGTTGGCATTGAGAACTGCTGCCTTAATTCACTAAGTGTTCCTTTAGCACGGACCTTCCCTTCATGTAAAATGATAAAACGGTCACAATATTTTTCGGCCGTTGTGAGAATATGGGTTGACATTAAGATTCCCGCACCATTTTCTTTCATCTTTTTCATTAAATCAAGCAATGATTGAATACCAAGCGGATCGAGTCCAACAAATGGTTCATCAACGATATAAAGCGATGGCTGTACGAGAAACGCACACATGATCATCACCTTTTGTTTCATCCCTTTGGAGAAATGAGCTGGAAACCATTTTAACCGTTTTTCCATTCGAAATTCCGATAACAGCGGATTAATACGCTGTTTATAGGTGGACTCGTCCAGCCCATAGGCCATGGCCGTCAATTTTAAATGCTCATCCAACGTTAATTCTTCATATAAGACTGGTGTTTCAGGTACAAAGGTAAACATGCGGCGATAGGCTTCTTTATTTTCTGTAAACGATTTTCCATTAATTTTGACGGTACCGCGATGTGGTTCCATTAATCCGATAATATGTTTAATGGTCGTACTTTTCCCGGCTCCATTCAAGCCAATAAGTCCCACTAATTCCTTTTCACGAACCTCAAAGGAAACATCTTTTAAAACAGGGTTTCTTGTATAGCCTCCGACTAGGTTTTCAATTGTTAATAAAGACATTGCAAACGTCCTTCCGTAGCATGATTATGGTTTACATTTTAACAAATTCCTTTCAATAAAAATAGGAATTCAATTTTTCTTACACTTTTTTGTATATTTCTTTCCTAACGGGTTATCATAATATTCGAAGGGGAAACAACTGACGAAGATGAAGAAATTCATCAAACCTTGAAATGAGGTGTCTGTCAAAGACATTTTCCATTCAAACAAGTTAGCTTTCAGGTCGTTTCAGATAAGGGGATGGTTGTTTTGTACACAGTGCATGCAAACCATTTAGAGTTCAACACCAACTGTTTATCTTAAAAAAATAAACGGCAAATGAGGTGTTTACCGCAGATCACTACCCGTTTTTAAAGGTTAGGAAAACCAATAAAAACACAAATAGGGGATGGTCAGCTTGAACAAAGATGTCTCTTTATAAAAACACTCTATGAAAAATGAGGTGTTTATCAAAGAACACTCCTAAATGAACGTCAAAATTGAAGCAATTCCCCTTCGGGAAGGCGGGATTCCATGCGAATCCTGCCTTTTTCTTTTGTATTACCATTCATTATGGTAAAATAAGACAAACATTAAAAGGAGTTGTCATTGAAATGAGCGATTGTATCTTTTGTAAAATTGTTAATGGTGAAATTCCTGCTGCAAAGGTTTTTGAAAATGAGCATGTGGTAGCGTTTATGGATATCAGTCAAGTGACAAAAGGCCACACCCTGGTGATCCCTAAAATACATAAAGAGAATATTTACGAATTGACTCCAGAAATCGCAAGAAACATATATGAAGTGGTCCCCTCTATTGCTACTGCCCTAAAAAAGGAATTTGAGCCTGCTGCAATGAATACCATCAATAATAATGGTGAACTTGCCGGTCAGACTGTTTTTCACTTCCATGTCCATTTGATTCCGCGTTATGGCAAAGGGGATGGCCTGGGTGTAGTTTGGAAAAGCAATCAAAGCGATTATACACCTCAATTATTACAAGAAATGGCCGTGAACATTAAAAAGCAGCTTTAACCCATCTCCAGAGCACAATTTTCTGAAAATTATATCTTTATTAATATTATCGTAATATGTTATAATGAATCTAAGTTTTTCGCTGCAGGCAATGAGTGTACTGCAGGAGGAACAAATAGCTTAGAATAGCAGAGGAGAGATGAGAAATGAATACAAAAAATCTAGTCATTTTAGCACTTTTAGCGGGGATTGGAGTCGTATTGCATACGATAATGCCAAGTTTTCTTGGAATAAAGCCGGATATGATGTTGGCCATGATGTTTTTAGGCATTTTACTCGTTCCTGAAGTAAAGAGCGTCATGCTTATGGGGATTGTAACTGGTATCTTGTCGGCATTAACAACAAGTTTTCCCAGCGGCCAAATCCCAAATATTATCGATAAGATTGTTACTTCGTTAATCTTTTTCGGTTTGTTCTTGGTCTTTAGGAAAGTTATGAAGCCGATTGTTTGTGCAGCAATCTTATCAGCTGTTGGTACATTAGTATCAGGAACTGTATTTTTAGGCTCAGCTCTTTTATTATTCAGCTTACCAGGACCATTCGCAGCATTATTTTCAGTAGGTGTTTTACCGGCAATCGCACTAAATACTGTTATTATGATTATTTTGTATCCAGTGGCTCAATCTATTTTTAAACGAACTAAATTGTCATCAGCTTCCGTCATCCAAAAATAATGTACGGGGCTCTCTTTTAAGAAAAGAACCCCTGGGGGTTCTTTTCTTAAATTACATACGGGGGTTTCTATGAAATTATTGAAAGCAATAAAGCAACTAGGAGGAAAATACCGCCAACACCAGCCAAAGCTGCTGCTCTTTTCTTTATTATCTGTTTTGGCGGATACACACCGGGTCTTTTTAAATCAAATAAATATTTAGATGATCCCAGAAAAAGAATAGCACTTACGATAAATAACGTTACAGCTACACTCTTCATCTTATTTTGTCCTCCTACTCATTCGAACAATGGTTGTAACTATTTATATGTTTTATCATTCATTCATATGAACAAGGCCACCTTTAAGCAGGACAATTATGTGAAAACTATTTAGAAAAAATTTTTTAAATGGAATTTTTTAAAAATTCAATATAAATTTTACGTAATTTCTAAAAATTTTGTTAATTACATCTTTATTAATTTTTATTTTATTGGCATAATGATAATAGAGAAATATAAAAGTAGGTGAAATTGGGGATGACTGAGAAACAATATTCAATGAAAGAAGCAATGATCTTTAGTCAGAGAATAACGCAATTAAGTAAAGCGTTATGGAAGTCGATTGAAAAAGACTGGCAGCAATGGATTAAGCCTTATGATTTAAATATTAATGAACATCACATTCTTTGGATCGCCTATCATTTAAATGGCGCTTCCATCTCCGATGTGGCAAAATTCGGGGTAATGCATGTATCAACAGCTTTTAACTTTTCGAAAAAGTTAGAAGAACGAGGTTTGTTGAAATTCTCTAAAAAGGAAAACGACAAACGTAATACGTATATTCAACTCACTGACACTGGTGAAGATATCTTACTCCGATCAATGGAAACGTATGAACCAACTAGTAATGCCGCCTTTTCTGGTGCGTTACCGCTGCGGGAATTGTATGGAAAATTTCCGGATATCATTGAAATAATGGCGATTATTCGCAACATTTATGGTGAAGATTTTATGGAGATCTTTGAACGTTCTTTTCACAATATCGAAAGTGAATTCATCGAAGAAAATGGTTTACTAAAAAAAGCAAAAAAGACAGAACAAGAATTAGCGTAAAACCTCCATTATAAATATTTTTCGAACTCGTGAAAAAGCGGTTCGTATAAATTTTGGAGCAGGCATGCTTTTATTACCTCTTCCATTTTCAGGTTAGCTGGTAATGAGGCTAATAATCGTTCAAAAAGCGGATGAAAGTATACATACCCTTCCGCTTTTTGTTCTTCAAATTTCATGCTCAATTCGTCACATAAAGCTAAGAACTTTTCTGTTTCCTGTTCGGTTATACTATTTTCAATAACAAGCTTATAAAATTCTTGCTTTGGATTGTGTAGCAATTTTACAAGCAGTTTCTGGTGGTATTCAAGAAGCTGGATCCTTTGCCACAATAATTTATGTTCATTCATAACCATAGCCCTCTTTCCGAACCTTTACATTTTCCCTTTAACATTATTCACCTTTTTGAGAGTTGGGTAAACCTCTTTTACTATTTTGAATTTATTACTGACGATAAAAAGTCTAACAGTCTTCCATTCTTTATGACTATCTTTTTTGTCCGATTTTTGGTATTGTATAAATCATAACACGAACAACAGGGAGGGAATCAATGATGATCTCCGTTTTTATTGTCTTCGCTATTTTTATTTTGTTTTATGTAAATAAAATGACCAATTCACTTTGCATTCAAAAGGAAATACCAGAAGAAAACCAGCATAAGGTCTTTCGTACCATTAATGTTCTGATTACCATCTTACTTATTTCATCATACCTGGAAATTTTATATACATAATCCGCCTGTGAAAATAATACGAATGGTTAGGATTAATCAATAGGAAATTAACTAAAAAAAGCGAAGCGATGAGGAAGTTCTCATCGCTTTAAGTTTTACACTATTTTCTTAATAGACCCATGAAGCCCCAATGATAATTAACAGGATGAAAAGGACTACGATTAAGGCAAATCCTCCTCCGTATGCTGCACCACCAGACATATATATTACCTCCTTTCATAAATGGGAATTTCCTCTTTAATAAACGAAAGCAGCCCCTACAATAATCAATAGGATGAAAAGGACTACAATTAGAGCAAATCCAGCTCCATATCCTCCGGCACTCATTGAAATACCTCCTTTTTCATTTGCTAAGATATACTATTCATGATGTATTCATTTCGTTTAGGCACTTAGCTAATTTTTATAGGAAAGTCCCACGCCCTTCTTGATATTTTTCTACCGCGCCTAGCTTTTATTTTTGCAGCGGTTCCAATTTATGTTATAGTAAGGAATGTGGACAAAAAGCCCATAAGAATTTACTGTTTAGGAGAGATACAGCATGAAAAAATGGATATTAGCCCTTTCATTAGCTGGTGGGGTTCTTGTATTAGGTGCATGTAATCAAAGTGGTTCTGAAACTGTGGTAGAGAGCAAGGCTGGGAATGTAACGCAGGAAGAGTTGTACAAATCGATGAAGGATAAAATCGGTGATCAAGCCCTTCAGCAGCTGGTATATGAAAAAGTTCTATCTAAAAAATACAAAGTATCGGATAAAGAACTGAATGATAAAATCAACCAGTTAAAATCAGATCTTGGTGCAAATTTCGAAACAACTCTTGCACAATATGGTTATAAAAACGAAGACGATTTAAAGAAAACAATGAAGCTTGGAATGATGCAGGAAAAAGCAGCATTGAAAGACGTAAAAGCAACTGACAAAGAAATGAAGGAATACTATGATAGCTATACGCCAGATATCAAAGCTCGTCATATCCTTGTTAAAGACGAAGCAACTGCAAATGAAGTAAAGAAAAAACTTGATGAAGGCGCAAAATTTGAAGATGTTGCAAAAGAATTCTCAACAGATACCGCTTCTGCTCAAAATGGCGGCGATCTAGGTACCATCAATAATGCCAATAAAGCTCAATATGATGCTGACTTTGTTAAAGCTGCCTTTGCTCTTAAGGCAAATGAAATAAGCGCACCAGTCAAAACACAATTCGGTTATCATATTATCCAAGTAACAGAGAAACAAGAGAAGAAGCCTTACGAAGATATGAAAAAGGATATTGAATATCAAGTAAAATCATCTAAATTAAAAACCGAAGACATCAACAAAGCAATGGAACGTGAACTTAAAGCAGCCAACGTAAAAGTTAGCGATAAAGATTTAAAAGACGCGCTTAAGCCACAAGCAGCTGCTCCACAACAATAAAAAGGGAAAGCGGAAGCGTCATGTAAGGCGCTTCCGCTTTTCTATTCTCCTGTTGCATTTAGTTCTTCACGCATCTCTTTTTCCCGTTCTAGTCGCGAAATATAGATTTCTCCCTCACGCTCGATATTTTCCATTTCTAACTGCCGTTCTTCCCTGCCTGTTTTGATTGCCATTAGGGCACTAATCACAATTCCAACCACGACTGCATAAACCCAAATAGGTATAGTCAACTTCTCATGCTCCCTTCTCTAGTGGTTGTCCACTTTGTATTACAACTTATTCGGTTTTTCTTAAAATATTCGTTTCTTTGCAAAAAAAATAACCCTAAGTGGGTTATTTCCATTTACTTATGAAACATTGGCTTATAAAATGATCGATTATCCAACGCAAAAATTCGCTCAGTAAATTCCCCTGGCTTTACTCGTTCTAATGCACGGTCAAGCATGTTCATTTTAGCATCAAGATTATCAATATAATGAAGGATTTCTGCCTCCTTGATTAATGGAGGTTTAGGGCTGCCCCATTCCGCTTTCCCATGATGGCTAAGGACAAGATGTTGTAAAATTAATACCTCTTCACTGGAAATTCCCAGTTCCTCTGCTGCATTGCCTATTTCGGTAATCATTATTGTTATATGTCCAAGCAAATTTCCTTCAATTGTATAGACCGTTGAAATTGGCCCCGATAATTCTATGACCTTCCCCATATCATGTAAAATCACACCAGCATACAATAGATCCTTATCAAGACTAGGATATAAAGAAGCAATCGCTTTGGCCAAGTCCAGCATGCTGACTACGTGATAGGCAAGTCCTGAAACAAATTCATGATGATTTTTTGTAGCAGCTGGATATTCTAAGAATGCCTTCTGATGCTTCTTTATTAAATGACGGGTAATTCGTTGGATATTTGGATTTTTCATTTCGAAAATATACTGTGTCAGTTTGCCGACCATTTCTTCCTGACTTAATGGGGCTGTCTCTAGAAAGTCATCTAACTTAACCATGTCAGATGGGCCAGTCTTTCTGATTTGGCGGATTTTCAGCTGACTCTTACCACGATAATTTTGAAGGTCTCCAAGAATTTTTACAATATTTTGAGCTGCATAGTTCTTTTCATCTTCTTCACTAGCATCCCAGAGCTTTGCCTCGATTTCGCCGCTTTGATCTTGGAGGATTAATGTCAAAAAAGGCTTGCCATTACTCGCAATCCCTTTGGTTGAATTTTTTATTAAGAGAAATAATTCAACCTGTTCTCCAACCTCATAATCTAAAATACTTTTTCCCAATCTATCCACGCTCCTTCCCATAATATGAGTATAACACATAGACATATATCTCTAGTGAATGACCTGAATAGCACCTTTTTCTATAGAAAGAATATTTTCCCTCTGGAAAAGGGGTAGTAAGTGCGCATGGCAAGTAAAAAATAATAGTTGATTGCCCTCTAGTGTTTTAAGTAGTTCAATCACTTTGTTTGTTCTTTTTGCATCAAAATTGACAAAACTATCATCAATGATAATGGGAAACTGATATTTTTCATAAAGCGTTGTTGCCAACGACAGCCGAATGGACACATATAACTGTTCCATCGTTCCCTGACTTAGCTCTTTTGCTTCAAATAGGGTATGGTCCTCACGCTCAACAAGAAAACCGGAACCTGACTTCTGCAAGTGAATTTTATTATAGCTGCCGTCCGTCAGAATTGACATGTATTCTTCCGCTTTGGAGAGCATCCTCGGTAAATGAATATTTTTATATTTATCAATCGTTTGCGCCAAAATCTGTTGGGATAAACAATATACAGACCACTCTTTCGCAGCCTCTTCTAGTTCAAATTTCTTCTGCTTGTAGTGATGGAGAATGTCAGAATACACGCCGCCTTCCTCCAATATTTGAATCTCGTACTTTATCGAAGCTTGATTCTCTTGAAGCTCTTTTAATTTTGAATGGAATTTCGATGCCTCAAGATTTAATCCTGCGATCACTTCATCACAATCATGAATCGACAGATAGCTTTCCCAAGCCTGTTCAGGAAGTGTAGCGTACTGAAGCTGACTTAAAAGATGGTTATACCTTTCAAGAAGGAAAGCTTGTTTTTCAGCCTTTTCCCCTCGTTCATAGAATTGAAGCTCAGTTTCTGTATTAGCAGTTTGGAGAAGCTTGTCATGTTCGGATTGTAAAAGCACCAATTCTTGTGACTTTTGCTTTAAATCTGCTATAAGGTCAGCAAGCTTCCCGTTCCTTTCTTGACTCTTTATTTGCTTTTCATGCTCTTCCTTCAGCTTGTTCCTTAGTAGGTAGGCCGAATTATGTAGATCTAAGCCCTTTACCTCTAAAAAACGATTCTCATATGATTTAAGTCCTTCTTCTATTTCGTCCTGAAGCTGATTTATCTGTCCAAGTCTTTCTTGCAATTGTTTCTTCTCGCGGTAAATAGATTTACATTGCTCAATTAATTCAAAAGCTTCTTGTAAAAACATGACTGCAATATATTCGGGGATCTTTAGTTCATTGCTGATCGACAACAGCTGTTCTTTATTTTGAGAAGACTCTTTTTCCCATTCTTCCAATTTCGTTAATGCCTTATTGTATTGAATTTGCTGTTGTTTTAGGCTCATTTTTAATAGTTGCAGCTCATCAAGCCTTTGATTATCCAGCTGTAATTGATTCTCAAGCTTTGTGATATCCAAATATTTTGCTGACTCAATCTTTTGCCTTAGGTTTGTTTCCTTGTCTAGTAAACCATTAAGTTTCTGCTTCACTTTTTCTTCTTTTATTGGCTTTGTGCTTTTCATCATAAATAGTGCAATTCCTATACATCCAAGCACACCGAAAGAAAAGAGAACCCATTGCTTTGTGAACATGCCATATAATAACAGCCCAAATAAAATGAACTCAAACAGAAAAAATTGGATCCTTTTCTGCTTATTTATGTTTTCTTTTGCAGTCTTATCCCGTTCATTTGCCAGCTTGAAAATCTCTATTTGTTCCTGTATGGAATTTAATTCCCATTCCAAACTCTTTTTATCAGTGGCGGCATTTATGTGCTCCTCAAGTTGTAACCGCTCTTGTTTAGACAGGACTTGCCTCTCTACAAATCGGACGTCCTTTTCTATTTCTTCCAATCCGTTTTTTTCCTCTTGATACTGCGCCTCAAGCTCTACTTTTGTTTCTTCAAGTTTTTGTCGTTTTCGGGAAACGATTTCCACTTGATTCCTCATATAAATATTTGTATTAATCGCAAGGATATCATCTTCATTTAAGGATAAATGAAGTTTTTCTCTAGTAATGGACAGCTTATCTTCAAGTTCAGCTAATTTAACCTCGCATTGCTGCTTCTCAAGATTCCATTGTTCCATTATCGGTATTTGATTAAGCAATCTTAAAATCGCAGGCTCATTTTCAAGCAAAGAAATAGTAGGTTCAATCGTCGTTAATTCCTGCTTCATATTTTCGATTCTGTCGGAAATACTTACGATTTCGGCCTGATAGGGGTGAATCAGTTGATTTAGTTTCTCCATTCTTTCCATCCCGCGTGCTGGAAACCTGATTTCTCCCAGTTCGTTAAGCTCCTTCTTTATTCGTCTCTCTTCTTTGACGATTGGCTCGATCCTCTTCCATTCATTCAATTTCTCCATCTTTTTAGCTAGTTCCTGAAGAGCATCCGTTATTGCGAGCATTTCTTCCTGAAGCACGTCATTCTTCGTAATCAGGCTTTCATATTCCTTATTTTTTGCGGCTGCTTTTTTCAACTCTCCACTTATTTCATGAAGGGCTTGTAATCTTTCATTCAAAAGTGGTTTCTTCCCTGTTGGCTTAAACCGGAGGTCTAACTCCCTTTGAAGGAAGGTTTCCGCTTTTGATAATTGTTCTGTGCCCAATGTTCCTGCAGAGAATAAAAATTTACCAATGTCCTCATCCTTTAATTGGTGAATGTTTTGCAAGCCTTGCAAATTAAAGGAAAAAATAGCTTGATATAAACTTTTATCAAAATTTCCTGTAAGTTCTTTTAAAAGTTCCTCGCCGCCAATTACTCCTGAATCCATGACTACCTTCACATCACCTGCTGCTTTTCCTTTAATCCGCTCTATGACAGCATATCCGTGCTCTTCATGATAAATTCTAATTTTCCCACCGTATTTGCTGCTATGTTTAGGCTCATAGCGCAGGTCAAATTGTTGCTTTGTAGGGAACCCGAAAAGAATCCCATGAATAAAAGCCATAATGGTAGACTTGCCGGCTTCATTTTCGCCATAGAAAACTTGAAAATCACTAAGGTTCGTGATTTTGAGATTTTCTAATTGACCGTATCCATATATGTGAATCTCAATAATTTTCAAAAGATCACTCCTTTCCTAAGAATGATAAAGTAATTCTATAAGCGTTTTTTCTGCTTTTTCCAGCAACTCATTTTGTTCCTCAAGTGATAAATGGGACAAATATTTTCTCCCAAACGGATGCTCATACAAGGGTGCTAACGCAGAATCAAATTGATCGAAATGATCAATTGTTTCAAATAGCTCTCCATAAAAATTGGTTTCTGTTTTCAACTGCTCTTTATCGATTGGCAGACTTTCCGTGATGACTAAGTCGACAACCCAAACAAAGGACTCTTCATCCTTTTCATCCTCTAGTAGGAGGTCTAAAAGTTCCACGTTCAAGCTTTTTTTTTCATCATCATTGGGTAGATATATATTTTTCAAATAAAGAGTTACCAGTGTTCCTATTTGAGCTCTTCGAATAGTGTTGATAGCCGCTTGGCATAAACGAAGTACATCGTGAAAACTATTCGCTGAGGCGGCATCAATGACAGCTTCCTCCCAGATCATATCAGATGACTCGATAAAATCCATTTTTGTATCCAGGTCTGTCAATGTAATATAATAAAACCCTTTACTGCCGGACTCTTTCTTATTTCTTCCTTGAATATTGCCGGGATAGATAATCGGGGGATTCTCAGACAATACAGAACGTTTATGAATATGTCCTAATGCCCAATAATCAAAGTCTTTTTCCAGTAAATCCTTGACTGAAAATGGAGCATAGTTGTCATGCTCCTTTCCCGTGCTTTCATTACCATGAAGAATGCCAATATGAAAATCTGCCCCCTCAGCTTTCTTATAATCATCTATTTTCCGATCAAACACATGCCTTGTAGGATAACTAAATCCATAAAGATGAACGCATTCACCGGTCTTGGTATAGAGCATCATTGTTTCAACCTCACCATGAAAAACATGAACATTCTCAGGCATGTCCAAATGCACCCAAGAACCATTTAAATGATCGTGATTTCCATGTACAACATAAACGGGAATATCCTTCTCAGCAAGCTTTAGCATTTCCGTACGAAAGCGAGATTGTGCCCTCAAACTGCGGTCCTCTCCATCGAATAAATCTCCTGCCAAGACGACAAAATCAACTTCCCGCTCGATCGCAGCTGCTGTCAGCTTTTTCAATGCTATAAAGGTACTCTCTTTTACCCTAGAAAAAATAGGTGCTGGTAAATGCTTTAATCCGATCATCGGGCTATCCAAATGTAGATCTGCTGCATGAATAAACGATATCTTTTTCATAAATAATTCCTTTCGCCCTTTTTATTCATTGTAACACCATTAAAACACGAATGCACGTTCCTATAGGAAAATAGAGTAGGAGGGGAATTTTAATCCCCGGCCTCTCACACCACCGTACGTACGGTTCCGTATACGGCGGTTCAATCTTTTAAGTATCTAAGCTCATAAAGTTGGGAAATGTCTTTCAATCCCCACTTTGTGAGTTTTTCTTTTGTTATCGCTTGATGTAGGATTTCACTTTTGGATATGCGCCAATATCCCTTCCGCGAATTAGCTAATTTCATGGCATCGTCATGACTGATTCCATATTTGCGAAGCATTCTGTATTTGGTCTTTGGCTTTTTCCATCGTTTCCAAATGAGTTGTCTAAGTCGGTGGTTTAACCACTTCCGGATGTTAATGATAAATTGTTTCATACGAGCTATACAGTAGTAGTTAATCCATCCAGTGGTTAACTGGTTTATCTTCTTGATGATTTCTTCGAAAGTTCCCGGTTGTTTTCGACTGGTCGACTTTCTCAATTTATCTTTAAATCGTTGTTTTGCCGACTTGCTAGGTCGGCAACCGACTTTCCCATGAGGTTTTGTAGATTGAAACCAAGGAATGTAGCCGAAGTTGCCCCACAGACTTTACTTTTCTTTTGGTTAATGGTTAGTCCAAGGTCACTTTCGATATAGCTAGTGACATTATTCATTACCCTTTCTCCAGCTCGTTTGCTTTTGACATAGATGACGAAGTCATCTGCGTATCTAATAAAACGGTGTCCTCTCTCTTCTAGTTTTCTGTCTAATTTGTTCAAATAGACATTTGCTAAAATGGGGGATAACGGTCCACCTTGCGGTGCTCCCTCTGTGGTTTCAATATAGATATCTTTGTCTAGAATGCCTGAGCGAAGGAATTTCCAAATCAATTTAAGAACGGTTTTATCCGAGATGAACTCTTCCAAATATGCTCTAACTTTTTGGTGGTGGATTGTGTCAAAGTAGCTTCTTAAGTCGCAGTCCACTACTACTCGGTATCCTTCTTGATAATGCTGTTCGGCAAGTTTAATTGCCTGGTGTGCATTCCTACCTTTACGAAAACCAAAGCTCTTGTCAGAAAAGTATGGGTCTATTATTGGTTCAATTACTTGGAGGATAGCTTGTTGTACCACTCTATCCAACACACAAGGTATCCCCAAATATCTTTTGGAACCGTCTGATTTTGGAATGGCAACCCTTCTAACGGGTTGGGGCTGGTAAGTCCCATCCAAAAGCTTCTGTTTAAGAGGTTGGAAGTGCTTTTCCATATGTGTTTTCAATTGATATACGGTAATCCCATCAACCCCGGGAGCTCCTTTGTTACTTTTCACCTTTTCATATGCTTTCCAAAGGTTTTCATTTGCGATAACTTTGTTGATTAATTTGATACCATCTTGTTCTTTCATATCCATGTCGGCATCCCTACGCACTCCTATGTACCTTTCGGTTTCCAACCTATTTCTTCATAGGTAGCCATCTTTTGGTCTATACCTTGATGTTTTCTACGATTAGGCGGGGTGCCTACACCTCCTTGTTTTCCAAGATTTAAGATTGTTCAGTCCTTCATTTCCAAAGGAAACTACTATGACCTCTGCTGACTTCTCACGATAAATCTTGTTTCAACCGAGCAAATTCGCTCGTCCGTGAGACCTCCCCGGGTAAGAGCGATAACCTTCTTCTCATGTAACTGCTATATTTACTGTATGGGATTTGGGCAGTATTGGACTTTATCTTGTTATGCAGACTCATCCGTCCCAATTCAGCCTTGTATATAGTTTCTGTTCGTCAGTTCGAGAATTTGCCGCCGGCTTCCTTCAGATTCCTCCTCGCGGAGGACACCCTTGCCTTTAGCTAACAGTTCCTACTGCCAAGCCTGTAGTGGACTTGCACCACCAAGTTATCGCCCATGCCGGGCGCACATAATAAAAAGCTTTACCGGAAACCGGTAAAGCCATTCATTATTCGCTTTTGGTTAATTGCAATGCCTTTTTAATATCTTTAAAGGAATTAGATTTCCCATACATTAAGACACCGCCTCGGTAAACACGTGCCCCAAAAATGGCTAACACGGCAATAGTAGCAACAAGGATAGCGATACCCAAGATCGCCTCCCACGCCGGGATTGTCAGCATCCCAACACGCAGGAACATAATCATCGGTGTAAAAAAGGGAATATAAGACGTTGCGGTAATAAAGGCTGCATCAGGTTTACCAAGTCCAAACATCGCAATCATAAATCCGGCTACAACCATTAGCGTCATCGGAGTAATCATCTGCTGTACATCCTCAATCCGACTGACAAGTGAGCCCAAAAAGGCTGCAAGTGTGGCATAGAGGAAATAGCCGAGAATAAAGAAAATGACGGCATAGATGATGGTGGCTGTGGGAATATCACCAAACCCGTAAACACCAAAAAAGCCTTCCTTTAATGAATCCATGTTTTTGGTTAAGGAGAAATAACCGACTATCAGAAATGCCGCTAATTGTGTCAAACTTAATAGACCAATACCCAATATTTTCGCAAACATTTGCTTGATTGGCGAAACACTTGATATTAATATTTCCATTACCCTCGAGGACTTTTCTGTGGCTACCTCCATCGCAATCATGTTGGCATACATAATAACCGCAAAATAG
Organism: Neobacillus sp. OS1-2; assembly: GCF_030915505.1. Taxonomy (GTDB): domain Bacteria; phylum Bacillota; class Bacilli; order Bacillales; family Cytobacillaceae; genus Neobacillus. Next base: position 3,192,724 of record NZ_CP133265.1, on the reverse strand, counting down.
ATGATAAATAGGAGGACGTAAACAAGGCCTCGAGCCTGATTAAGCTCCTCTTCTGTTTTGGCATTCTTCTCAAGCGCCACTTTTTTAAAAGAAACTGGTTCATAAAGCTTTTGCAGCTGTGCCGGTGCCAAATTAATTTGAGAAGCTGCTAACATCGTTTTCACTTGCTGCAAAGCAGTTTGTAGATCAGTAAAAAGGGAGGAATCCGCGATGCTCATGGCTTTATAGGTTGCTACCGGCAAGTCTTCATCATTAAGCCCCAGCTGAATAACACCGGAAACATCGCCTTTTTCAACTGCTTTTTCTGCTTCCTTCTCACTTCCGTTGTAAAGTTTTATATTGATATCTTTGTTAATTGTTTTTAGCTGTTGTTTAAAAGGTTCGTAAAGTTTCCCGCTTTCATCCAGTACAGCAACATTCTCTTTCCCACCGTTTTTATCAAATATACTGATTATATTATTAATATTCGTTAGAGCCAGGACAATCACAACAGTGATGATTGTGGTAATAATAAACGATTTACTTTTTAGTTTGTTTAGATAGGTATGAAATAAGATAATCCAAAAGCTATTCATAAGAATTACCCACTTTCTCGATAAAGATATCATTTAAAGAAGGTTCTTCGAGGGCAAATTTTCGGATGAATCCTTTGTTAACAATTTCTTTAAGTATACTTTCTGCCACTCTTTCTCCTTCAATCTGTAGAAGACTCCCTTCCATTGTTGGCGTTGCTTTTACAACACCAGGATAATCTTTCAAAGAATCTAGGGAAAAATCGGCATGGATGATGAGATTTTTTTTGCCAAACTCACGTTTTATCTTCCTTAAGTCACCATGAACTACCGTTTTTCCTTTATGCATAATGCAAAGATGTTCGCACATCTCCTCGACATGATGCATTTGATGGCTGGAAAATACAATGGTGGCCCCATTTTGTTTAAGGGTTAAGACAGCCTCCTTGAGCATTTCCACATTGACCGGGTCAAGCCCGCTAAATGGTTCGTCAAGGATTAATAATTTCGGTTTATGTACAACAGCAGCAATGAACTGAATTTTCTGCTGGTTCCCTTTTGACAGTTCCTCCACTTTTTTATTTTCATACTCTGGGATTTTAAAGCGCTCCAACCAAGATTTTAGTTCAATCAGCGCCTCACTCTTCTGCATCCCTCTTAATCTCGCTAAATAGACAATTTGATCTCGGACTTTCAACTTCGGGTATAATCCTCTTTCCTCGGGAAGATAGCCGACTAAATGGCTGGTGGAATAATCAATCGGCTGCTCATCCCAGGTAATTCTTCCGGCGGTATTATCGAGCAAACCTAAAATCATCCGAAACGTGGTTGTCTTTCCGGCCCCGTTAGCCCCTAAAAAGCCAAACATTTCTTTTTCAGGGATTGTTAAGGATAAATCGTCAACGGCCAAAAACTGCCCAAACCGTTTTGTGACATGTTCAAGTTTTAGAACCATTTCATACACTCCTTTCTCTCATTATTACGAATGGTACCATAATTTGGTTTCATTTTCTTTCTTTTGCACTTTTTTTAGAATTATGCAAAAATAGTAGTAAATCATTTTTTAAAGGGGTTTTTATAGTGAAGAATTATAAATTAACTGCATTTGAAGCAACTGGCGAAAAGCTTTTAGACGAAACCTTTCAGGCGGAAAATGACGATGCAGCAAAGAAACTAGGGGAACAACTATTAGTAGAGAAAAACTTATTAGCAAAAACACATCGCTGCACATCACCAAATGGCAAACTCTTACTTTTCCATTCGTGAAACAAGCAGGCGCATGAATCATTCATGCGCCGCTAATGGTTACTGTCCAATGAAACGTGGTTTCCTTTTTTCAATAAAGGCCTTTATTCCTTCTTGGTGATCAATCGTTTCCCGCATTTTTTGCTGGCCATATTTTTCTAACTCCAGGATTTTTAATAATTGCGGTCGATTCTTCTCAGCCATTATTTTTTTCGTCTTAATCATTGCCTGAACCGGACGACTTAGCCAATCTGCAATTCTAGTATCCAAAGCCTCCTGGAGGTCTTCTCCTGCTACCTCTTGAATCAGTCCCAGCTTGAACGCTTCTTCGGCACTAAGCATTTTTCCATCCCAGATGACTTGCTTTGCCTTCGTCTCTCCCAATCGTTTTTCTAAAAAGAAATGGGCACCACCGTCAGGAATCAAACCAATTCCAATAAAATTCATTGCCAATTTGCTAGCTTTATCGGCTATAATATAGTCTGTCGCCAATGCTAAACTAAAGCCCAAGCCTGCAGCGGCACCTGTAACAGCACTAATGGTAAGTTTCGGCATGCTATAAAGAGTGATGATTAGTTCACTAATGCAATCCATTACTGGAAAGAAATCGCTCTCATTCATGTTTGAAAGCATTGTTTTAATATCACCGCCAGCTGAGAAGGCTCTCCCCTTACCTGTTATGACAACAATATCAACATCATCAGAATCACTTAATTCCTTTAGTTTGCAAACTAGCCCCTTAATGACATCCGTATCCATCGAGTTTAAAGATTCCGGTCTGTTCATTTCCAGTGTTGCAACGCGGTCAACAACTCGTAAATTTACCTTATCCGTTGTAAAATTGATTGACACGGCAAATTCCCCCTTTTCATTCATTTCAATTCCATTATATATGGATTAGCCAAGAATAAAAACAAGCTTTCTTAATATATTGAATTTTCTTTTCTGCTATCAAAGTGAAACCAAAAGGCAAAGGAAAAATCCCCTGCCTTTTTTTCCTTAACTTTTTCGCGTTACTTCTTTTTGAACTTGATCACGTAAGGCCATCTTCAGGAATTTTCCAACTGATGTCTTAGGAATCTCCTCCAGGAAAAGGATTTCATCTGGAATCCACCATTTAGTAAACTGCGGTGTAAGAAATTCTATTAATTCTTCTTTTGTGGTTTTCCCTTTATATGCATCCTTTAAGACTACACATGCAAGCGGGCGTTCCTGCCATTTTTCATGAGGAATGGCAACAACTGCCGCTTCAAAAACCGCCTCATGTGCCATTAGAGCATTTTCTAAATCCACCGATGATATCCATTCCCCGCCACTTTTAATTAAATCCTTTGTCCGGTCAACGATTTTCACGAAACCTTCCTCGTCAATCGTCACAACATCTCCCGTATGGAGCCAACCATCGTGAAAGGCATCCTTTGTCCGCTCGTCTTTATAATATTCTGATGCAATCCATGGGCCTCGAAGGCACAATTCTCCCATTTCATTTCCATCCCAGGCAACTTCGCCATCCTTACCAAGAACTTTCATTTCTAACCCTGGAACAAGCGTGCCTTGTTTGGCCCGCAAATCAAGTCGTTCCTCATAATCTAAATCTTCTTGGTAACTTTTTAAAGTGGAGAAAAGGGCAAGCGGACTTGTCTCCGTCATCCCATATGCATGCATGAATGGCACATTATATTTTTGCTCAAAGGCTTTAATCATTCCTTTCGGCGCTGCTGAACCACCGCATAAGATTCCCCTTAAACTGTTTAAATCATAGGAACCCTCATCAAGCTCTCTAAGTAATCCAAGCCAAATGGTCGGAACACCGCTTGTTATCGTGACTTTTTCTTGTTCGATCAATTCCGCCAATAATTTTGGCGTGAAGTATGGCCCTGGAAGAACTAGTGTCGTTCCGAACCAGACTCCCGCAAACGGCATTCCCCAGGCATTGGCATGGAACATTGGAACAACGGTTAGGGCAATATCTTTTTCACTTATGGCAGCACTGTCTGCAAGGCCTAAAGCCAAACTGTGGAGAAAAATCCCTCGATGAGTATAGACGACACCTTTTGGATTCCCGGTTGTAGCAGAGGTATAGCACATACCTGCTGGATCATTTTCATTAAGATCTGTTGGATAGGTATAATCAGGATTTGCTTCTTCTAAAAGCTGCTCATAATGGTAAACAGGAGAGAGTTTGGTCTTCGGTAATTCTTTTTCATCGGTCATAATAATAAATGCCTTAACCGTTTTTAATTCTGCCGCACAGCTTTCGAGTAATGGCAGGATGTCTGAATCAACGAGAAGAACCTTATCTTCGGCATGATTGATAATGTAGGATATATGCTGAGGTGATAAGCGGATGTTAATCGTATGCAAAACGGCACCCATACATGGAATTGCAAAATAGGCCTCCAGGTGACGGTGATGGTTCCAGGCTAATGTTCCTACCCTTTCACCTTTCGTTACTCCTAATTTGGTTAGGCTATCAGCAAGCCTCCTCGTTCTTTCGGCAACTTGGTTATAGGTAAATCGCTGAATACCGCTTGCCGTCCTGGATACCACTTGTTTCTTCGGAAAATACTTTTCTGCCCTCTCAATCATTTGAGTCATCGTTAAAGGTGTTTGCATCATTACTAAATCTCCCCCTCCAAGAATGAATGCGTTTTAAATACCCCATTGAAGTGTATGGGGCAATCCATATAAGTATTCGACATCGAGAATAATTAACCCTTTATTAAGAACAAATAAAATAAAAAAAGTCTCCCACTTATTTTAAGCAGGAGAATAACTCATCAAGGATTTTTATTTTATCATTTGTATAGGATTCAAAGCCGTCGTTATAGGATTTGGGATCCTTTGGATTGGAAAATTGAGTAATTTTTCCAGTAATTGGATCAATAAATTTGCTCGCCGCTCCACAGCCAAGTCCAATAATTGTTTGTTGCTCCTCCATGATCATGATATTATAGATACTTTCTTGATCAGGGAACGAGTAACCGACATTTTCAAGATTACCAAGTATGTTTTTTTGTCTGTATAAATAATATGGTACATAGCCGTGATCTTTCGTCCAATCCTGTGCAAGTTCCATCATACCTTCGACTTCTTCACGTTCAGCTACCTTATATTTCTCTTTATTCTTGGTCATTTCTGATGCACGCTTGAACGACAACGTATGGACTGTCAAAGACTCAGGCATTAGCTTTTCTGTTTCAGCTAAAGAATGGGTAAACTCTGAAATTCCCTCACCTGGCAACCCGATAATCAAGTCCATATTTATATTATTCATACCCATTTCCCGTGCTAAATGGTATTTTTCAATTGTTTCAGTAACGGTATGATGCCTGCCGATAGCCTTCAATGTTTCTTGTGTGTAGGATTGTGGATTAATACTGATCCGGTCAATATGCCACTTTTTCAAGATTTCTAATTTTTCAGGTGTAATCGTATCGGGCCGACCCGCTTCAACGGTAATTTCGCGGATATTTTCTACATCTGGAAACGACAAGTACATTTCCTCATAAAGCATATCCATTTCTTCTGCGGTGATACTCGTTGGCGTACCGCCGCCATAATAAACAGTAGTTATCCGCACTCCATTCTCCTTCAACCAGGCACCAATTTTCTTCATTTCATAATGGAGCCCGCCTAAGAATGAATCCACTGAGCCTTGCCTTCCGTTTATGGCATAGGCAGGAAAAGTGCAATAGGCACATTTTGTTGGACAAAAAGGAATCCCAATATAGATACTGACTTCTTTTTGCAGTGAGTACAGGTCAGGAACAACGGCAAGCTGGCGGTCAACGATTTGCTGCATCAGCTCGATTTTTTCGTTTGTGATTAAGTAATCATCCATTAATTGCTGATGAGCGAACTGTAACGGAACCCCTTCTCGGACTTTACGATGAAGTAATTTGGTGGGTCTGATTCCCGTCAATATCCCCCATTTTTGGGTAATACCTGTCCAATTCTGCAACACCGTTAAATAAACATGAGCAACGGCATTTTTTATTTGTTTAAATTTTTCCTTTTCAGAATCATCCAGTAAGAATTCCTTTTGGTAATCAGAAGCAATTACTTTTCCGCCCTTGTCTGTTAATTCTGCTGAAACTGAAATCTGTTTCAGGACTTGCAAATTAAATATTATTTGTACATCCGCCTCTTCAGCATTTGCCATAATAATCTTTGTTTCTTCAAAGAATAAATTAGCAATGAGCTGCAACGGTCGGCTGAATCTTTCATCCTCTAACCCTAGTATCGAAATTCTCAATTATATCACCTTTCAGTTTTAACTTTCTTAAGTGTACAGAATCAGAAAACTAAGGTCAATACAGTGGAAATCTTTCTCAAGCCATAAGTAAAAAGATATCAAAGGCAATTGCCCATGATATCACTTGGAAGTTATTTTCTTATGATTTTCATCCTTCTTAAAAACTCAATTGGCTGTTGCTTGCGAAAGTGTTCTTTTACCATATAGGCAACACCATGCTCATTTTCTGATCTTGTTACCCAGTCGGAAGCTCGCTTTACCTCAAAGTCGGCATTCCACATGGAAACCCCAAGACCTACAGCTTCAATCAAAGGAATGTCATCCATACCATCCCCGATATAGACCATTTCACTTTTTCGAATGCCAAGTTGGCTGCCCAGATAGGAAAGGCCGGCAAGCTTTGAGGCACCGGCAGGAACAATATCCAACCTTAAGGAATCAAGCTCTATTACATCAATTTCTGTAAACATGTTACCTAGTGCATTTTTAGCATCTTTTAAATCCCTTTTCTCTTCAAAATAAACCTCAATCTTCGGCGGTGTAACCGGCTGGTCATGTAAATATTCACTTAATGAAGAAACAAATTGTTGGGAATAGAAAACAGGATCTCCAGTAGTAAAGACAGTTTTTGCTAACAAATGATTGTGCAGCTTTATCTTATTGGCTAAGGAAAATTGTTCATGCACGAGGCGAATTTGGCACGGTAATGCCTCTAAAAAACGGACTGTATCATACGTAATATCCTCATTGATTCTTTCTACATAGACCGGTTTTGATTCTACCCCAGCAATATAGGCCCCTTGATGGGTAATCAGCGGTGCTTTTATTTTTAACGCCTTAGCCACCTTTTTAGCTGAAGGAAAGCTGCGTGATGTGACAAGCGTGACATAAATTCCTTTTTGCTGGACATAGTCAATGGCTTCCCTTGTAGACTTATGAATTTTTCCATTCGTTTGGAGAAGCGTCCCATCAATATTTAACGCAAGTAAGCGATAAATCATGTTGTTGCCCCCTGTTCTTGGTGAATTACCTTACTTTCACTTTTATGACTTTTCACTCATTTATAGAACAGGAAAGTCGGAAATGCCTATGGACGAAAAAAGCCCTCGGTACGAATACCGAGGGCTTTGCGAATGGACTAGTCTTTATGAAGTTTACATTGTTCCGTATAGATCTTCTAATGGCTTCATAATGACCTTGTTTAATTCACCAATAATCATACTCATTCGTTGTTCTGCTTCCATGAGATGTGAAATCTTTGGATTTTGCTGAACGAGGCCTACTGTTGCTTGTGCCTGTTGGACTTCTTGTTCAGAAATATCCTGTCCCATCATTTGTTTTTGCTGCAGATTCATTTGGATTTGACGGAACTGGTCAAACATTTGCTTTGCCTGTGGATCGGCATTGACTTCGTTATATGCCTGCTGAAGTTGTGTGTACTCAGCGCTTTGACGGATTGCTGTCTCTAAGGCATATGCCGAATCATATAAATTAACTGCCATTTTTGGTCACTCCCTCTAAAGTAAACAATTCTTCACAACTATAACAAACTATTCGATTAAATGCGAGAATGTTCAAATCACCATCATTATTGTTCACACATATAGTACTATATCAACGAATGCCCATTTATACGCAAATGAGGAGTGTTCATGTCCTATTCATTAACCCCAATAAGGGTAAAACTGATCCCTAAAACATGGACAAATGAAGCTACATGGCAAATTCAAATGTCCAACAAATTGTTGACCCATCTGCAATTAAACAAGAACCGGAAGTTGAATATCAAAATTGGGCAAAAAACAATTACCTCAGAAATACAAATAGCAGAAATAGCCATTAATGAGATTCATCTTCCTGATCATATGATAAAAGCATTGATGCTACCTATTCAATGCTATACATTTCAAGCAAACGTTTTTTCCAAAAGTCATACGCTTAAACTCGGACCTGTTATTGGTTTGCTAACCGATTTCAAAACGAATCAGATGGTGGAACCGTACTTTCGCACCATACATTTGTTTTGTGAAGAACTTCATCGCGGTATTTGCGAGTATGGCGGCTTCTTTTATGTATTTTCATTTGATCAATTCTCCGACTCAGGTTATTACCTAGAGGATGGCAAATGGGTTCCGGCAAATCTTCCCATGCCAGATGTTATTTACAACCGGATTCATTCCAGAAAACTTGAAAATTCCACCCTCTATAAGGAGTTTCGTCAAAAACTTGATGAACACATGATTCCATTTTTTAATGATCGGTTTCTTTCTAAATGGGAAGCGCACGAAAAGGTAAAAATAGAAAGTCAGCTATATTCCTATATTCCCGAGACAAAAATATGTTCAAAGGAACTATTCTATGATTTTGCCCAAAAATATGAAACTATTTTTCTTAAACCTATTCATGGCAGTCAAGGTCGAAATATTATCAAGGTAAAAGAAGAAGGGCATCAGCACTACACCTTGCAAACTTCATTGCCGGCCCTGACTAACCATTTAACTGAAAAATATTCCTTAGATGAAATATACCAACAAATAAAACCGCTGCTTCATCATCAAATCTACATTATCCAACAAGGGATAACCTTTATTAAACATCAATCAAGGACGATGGATTTTAGAGTTTTATGCCATAAAGATCAAAATAATCAATGGATTGTAACCTCAACAGTAGCAAGAATTGCAGCGGAAAAGGAATTTGTTTCAAATTTAGCAAAAGGCGGCACGATTACAAGACCCTTGAATGCCCTACGAACCTGTATGAGTGATAAGCAATCCATTGAGGTTCTTGCACTAATTAAAGAATTAGCCCTAGAAACAGCTGAGGTAATCAGCCGTCATTCAGAAGGGATAACGGGAGAACTTGGTATCGACATTGGTGTTGATCAAGAAGGAAAACCGTGGTTAATCGAGGTGAATTCTAAGCCATCGAAGAACTTCGAGGATGGTTTAGGAAAGATAAGGCCGTCCGCGAAAGCAATTATTCAATTTTGTTCGAAGCTTGCCCATGATTCGGCCCTAGAAAAGGAGGAACTAAATTGACTATCTTTGGAATTATGACATTAACTATGGAAAGTGAACTTTCATATATAAACGAGATGGCCGACCTTGCAGAATCGAACGGCCTCGAGGTTTTTCAATTTATTCCATCAGCGATCAATCCCCGCACTCTTCAAGTGAAGGGGCGAAAATTCGTCTCCGATACTAAACGCTGGATGGATGCGGAGTTACCTATTCCCACTATCATTTACGACCGCTGCTTCTACGGAGAGGATGAACATTCCAAACAATGCCTGCCAATCGTCTCTTGGTTAAAGAGCAGAAATGATATTACCTTTTTAGGTTACGGCCTGCCTAATAAACTCGATCTATACGATGCCATAAAAAACTCGCTCTTATCGTCCTATTTACCCAAATCACAATCCGTTTCTGATCCCACAGTCGTTTTATCTGAACTCTCGGCGATGAAAAAAATCATATTAAAACCGATTAACGGCTCACAAGGTTACGGAATTTATTACCTAAAGAAAAATGATAAAACCTATCATGTAAAAACGGAAAAACAAAAAAAGATTATTTCGCGGATTTTCCCAAATGAAACCAAGCTTATTCAATGGTTAAAATCATTATTGATGACTCGCAGCTACCTTTTACAACCGTACCTGGAACTGTCCAATAATGAGCAGCAGCCTTTTGATATCCGTACACTTCTTCAAAAAAATGAACATGGAGCTTGGGTAGAACGAGGCAAAGGAATTCGCACAGGCACCACAGGCGGTATCCTTTCAAACCTTAGTGCCGGTGGATCCGTCATCACGTTTTCAGAATGGCTTTCCTCCGTTACACCTGCGAAAGGCGAATATATCAGTCAAGAATTAGATTATATTCTTAGCAAGCTCCCTGTTATTCTCGAAAAGGAATTTTTGCCCTTATTTGAAATAGGTGTGGATATCGGTATCGCCAAAGATGGGTCTATATGGATTCTAGATCTCAATTCAAAACCAGGTAGAAAGGTTCTATTACAGACCCGGCCGGAGTTACAGAAAACCCTTTGCCAAGCACCACTTCTTTACGGAAAATACCTTTCTCAGAGTGAGCAAATTGAAAGGAAGACCAATTATGAGAAAACATTATCTCATTGAAGTTGTTCAAAACGATCAATTAATTGTCTTTTGCCCACCAACAGTCATTCAAGATAGGCAAATCAAAAGAATTGCCTTTGGCTCGAAATCAATGGAGGTGGAATTCCTCCCCCATCCCGATAAGGATGATCGAATTGTCATTAGCAGGAAAATTCAAGAGGCAATCCAGTTTCCTCATTTTAAAGTTCCACTTCATGCCTTTGTGGAAAATGAAATTCTCTATATAGGCCCGCTTGTTGGGATCTTCACTGCCGGATTTACCTCCTTTCCCCAGCAGCCCATGGGTGAAAGAACATTGTTTTTTTCAAAGTTGCTTTCTGTCAATAAAACAGTCGGAGCCCTGCCTTTTGTCTTTGGGGAGCAGCATATTAACTGGGAACAGGGAACCATTGAAGGATACTTCTTTCATAATGAGGGCTGGCAAATCGTCGAGGTTCCTTTACCAAATGTCATTTACGACCGACTCCCCAATCGGAAAAGTGAAGGAAATCCAAAATTAATCAAGGTAAGGGACCGATTGCAAAAAGAATATCTTATCCCGTGGTATAATCCGGGATTTTTCAATAAACTGGATATTTATGAACGACTGCAGCAGGATGCTGCGGTAACCAATTACCTCCCTGAAACCTACCCGTTTACTTCCTTTTCTGATATCGAAACCATGCTCTCAAAATACGGTCATGTTTACCTCAAACCCAAAAACGGCAGCCTAGGACTTGGGGTACATCAAGTGATTTATGACAAACATACCGACGATTATTATTGCCGCTACCAAGACAATCAAGGAGTAAACCGTTTGCGAAAATATTCTAGTTTGGAACGATTATTCCAATCCGTATTTGCCCATCAAACAGTAGAAACGATGCTGGTCCAACAAGGGATACATCTCCTCCGAAACGAACAGCGTGCAATTGATTTTCGCGTTCATACGAATAAAGACGATCAGGGTAAATGGCATGTAACCGCCATTGCAGCCAAAATTGCCGGTTCCGGCAGTGTGACGACACATGCGCGCAGCGGCGGAGATATTAAAACAATCAGTGAAATCTTCCCTGCTGAGAAATGCGAATTATATACGGAAAGGCTTTCGAATGCTGCGCTTCTGCTAAGTACTGCCCTTGATGCAAATGTTGAAGGGATTATTGGTGAGATTGGCTTTGATTTAGGAATTGACCGTAACGGGGATGTATGGCTTTTTGAGGCTAATTCTAAACCAGGCAGGTCAATTTTCAGCCATCCGGAATTGAAAGAATTTGATTACCTCACACGGAAATTATCGATTGCTTTTGCCGTATTTCTTACCGAACAATCCTTATTACATCCAGAGGTATTATTTAAATGATAACACATAACTTTTCACCTTTGATTGGCATTATGACATCGCAGAAAGCCGATGGCGGCATCGCAGGGAACGGCCTCCTTTTTACAGAATTGCAAAAAAAGCTTATTTCATTAAATGGAATAAGCTTTGTCTTTATTCCTGAGGCCGCTGGGGAAGAGTATATTATTGGTTATGTATATTCCCCAGAAGACAATCGGTGGCATAAGAAACGATTCCCCTATCCTGATCTTGTTTACAATCGGATTCCTTTTCGAAAATCAGAGCAGAACGACCAAAGTCAGAACTTTTTTTCAATCTTAAGAAAAAAAGATGTCCCCTTTTTCAACCCATGTTTTATCGATAAATATGAACTATTTCAATTGTTGAAAAGCCATGATCATCTTAAGCAATACTTGCCGCAAACAATCCTTGTCGACCATAAAAAGAAGTTGTTTTCTTTTTTTACCAAATATCAAGAAATTTACTTAAAGCCACGGCAATCTTCGAAAGGGAAAGGGATTTTTCGTTTAAGGAAAAAGGGTTCTTCTCGAATTGAATTAGAAGGAGTTAATAGGCAAGAAAGCTACAAATCGTTCCACCACTTTTGGGATCACTGGAACAAGTTGCTTCTTGAAAAAAACTACCTAGCGCAGGAGGAGATTAGATCTGCAGAGTATGAAGGAGCACGTTTTGACTTTCGAATCCTGGCACATGGAAACCACAATGATTACGTTTTAACAGGTGTCGGCATTAGGCAGTCACAAGAACAGGCGGTTACTACCCATATCCCTGCAGGCGGAAGACTTCTCCCCTATAAACTCCTGCAAACAAGCGAGCATGACCAGTTTTTTCAAACCATTGTCCCCCAAATTGGCAATGCCCTTTCAAAGCAGTTCGGTTATTTCGGTGAATTTTCAATCGACGCCGGCATAAGTAAAACAGGTCAATATTATATTTATGAAGTAAATTCAAAACCGATGAGCTTTGATGAATCGGAGATTGAAGAAGGGAAAATCGAGCAGCTTTGCCAATTATTCCTTCAGTTAACGGGTTTTCAGAAATGATCAAAAATTCCATTTAACTAATTCCTTAAAAAAGGTAAGCTATAAGTATGCCGCATATTATCGAAGGAGGACTAGACAAATGCTCATGCACTTCCAATTCAAGCCATTATTTGAAAACAAAAATATTCCAGGCTGGAATTTTTCCTTTTATCATAAAAAGCAAAGGTATACAGGGGTCTACCACCAAACGGGGAAAATTGAATGGACTGCAAATACACCTGAACAAGAAGATATCGAGGCATTAACAAGCCAAGTTCATGAATTAATGCTATTCCATGTTTATGAATAAATCTAAATAGCTCTGTACAGTGCATGAAAAATGCTCCTTTCCGTAAACTAAGTTTGAAAATTAGGAAAGGGTGGTTCGTCATGGAAAAAGGAAAAGATAAGCTAACAAATGAAGGTTCTACTTACGAAGGCCGAGATATGGTCTATTTGGATATTGACCGGATGATCAATGAGGGAATGTCTGGCGGCTCCGTCCATGCCCGTCATGATACCACAAATATTGAAGAAGCTCGCGATCTTATTCAGGAACAACCGCCATATGAGTGTGATTAATATTTATTGCCATTACAAGAGGCTGTCCCCTATTAATTAGGCCCAGCCTCTTTTATTTTTACCCCTTTACTCACAATTGCTATAATAGAACCTATATTGAAAAAATTTGATAATGGGGAATTGAACCTTGCTGAAAAAATTAGTAGCTCTATATAAAAATTCTATCCTGTTTTCCACTCGCCCGATTCAACCATCTGAACAATTTTATTACTTCCATAGTGAGGCCGAGAATGAATGGATTGGCATTCCTAAAACGGATGTAAGTGAAAAAGAATTACGGCTGCTTACAGCCCTTTACAGATTAGAGGCATTACAGGTACCCAAAGCCTCCACCATGGAAAAAGCCTGGTATGACTTTTTATTTATACATGCCCCTGTCCCATTAACACATAGCGAAACATTTATACGATTGATTCAGTTCGATATAAACGGTAATGATGTTAATCAAGGGGAAATCGAATCTGCCCTAAAAGGATTTTTCACAGAAGATGTCATTATTATTTGGGAGAATGGCAGACGGGGAATAGTTATTGAGGAGAAAAAGCATATTTCACTTACTGAGGAAGAATTCATTTTAATGTCAGAAACATTGGCAAGTGACTTTTATGTAAAAATATCCTTTTTTATTGGAAAGATTAATCTCCTTTCAGAACAGCTTCGCTCAAAATTTCTATTAGAAAAGGAATATTTTTCTTTCGCTATGACAAAACTTAGCAATCCGAGTATTTTTAACTTCGAACGGGTGTTCCCTGCCTATCTGGCACATTTCTTGCCAAATGAATTGAACACAAGGGGGAGCCAAGAGATCGTTTGGGTATTTCATGATGATCCTGAACTGTTTACGACAATCAAGGTGTTTCTGGAAAATAATTTAAATGCCAGTATGACGGCGAAAAAATTGTATATTCACCGCAACACACTCCAATATCGACTTGATAAATTTACTGAAAAAACCGGAATCGGATTAAAGGACTTTTATGGTGCTTTTACCGTTTTCTTCGCCTGCCTGCTTTTTGAAAATCAACTCGCTGAATGACAATGTGCCCAAAAAAGCGTTTTCATTCTTTGTGCAACCTGTCTATATGGATTTCATGCCTTTCCCTGTAAACTAATGGTACAAGATAAAACAGGGAGGCATTTAAAATGGCAGAGTTAAAATTAGATCATATTTTTAAAATTTACGATAATAAGGTAACGGCAGTCCAGGATTTTAATTTGCATATTGAAGATAAAGAATTTATCGTGTTTGTTGGCCCATCTGGCTGCGGTAAATCTACAACACTTCGGATGATTGCAGGTCTTGAAGATATTTCAAAGGGCGATTTCTACATTGATGGAAAAAGAGTCAATGATGTAGCGCCAAAAGATCGTGATATTGCGATGGTTTTCCAAAACTACGCTCTTTATCCACATATGACAGTTTATGATAATATGGCATTCGGATTAAAGCTTCGTAAATTTCAAAAAAGTGAAATTGACCGCCGCGTGCAAGAAGCAGCTAAGATTCTAGGCTTAGAAGCATACTTAACTCGTAAACCAAAAGCACTTTCAGGCGGTCAGCGCCAGCGTGTTGCCTTAGGTCGTGCGATTGTCCGTGATGCAAAAGTCTTCTTAATGGATGAGCCATTATCAAACCTTGATGCGAAGCTTCGTGTAGCGATGCGTGCAGAAATTGCTAAGCTTCACCGCCGCCTAGATACAACGACAATCTATGTAACACATGACCAGACAGAAGCGATGACAATGGCGACAAGATTGGTTGTTATGAAGGACGGGGTTATTCAACAAGTTGGTTCACCAAAAGAAGTATATGAAAAACCAGAAAATGTATTTGTTGGCGGCTTCATTGGGTCTCCAGCAATGAACTTCTTCCATGGTAAATTAGAAGATGGGAAATTCGTCATTGAAAATGTCTCGATTGCGGTTCCAGAAGGTAAAATGAAATTCCTTCGTGAACAAGGTTATGTTGGAAAACCCATTATCCTTGGGGTGCGCCCGGAAGACATTCATGATGAGCCTGTATTCATTGAAGCCTCTACAGGTACTAAGATCAAAGCCAATGTTGATGTTGCTGAATTAACAGGTGCAGAATTAATGGTCTATTCTAGTATTGGAGGACAAGACTTCGTTGCACGCCTAGATTCACGTGCAGATGTCCATCCTGGCGATGTTGTAGACCTTGCGTTCGACTTAAATAAGGCTCATTTCTTTGATGCCGATACAGAATCCAGAATTCGTACCCTTACTGATAAATAATTCATATTGTGTGATGTGATGATCCCCGTTAAGCTGTTAACGGGGATTATTCTTTTATAAAAACGACTTCATCCGATTGGCAAGTAGGACACCTGTATATATGAGGACATTTTTCTCCTGAATTCGTATCCGGATACCCATCCTCCATTTTCATTAAATTAATCTCCATATATGGACTATAATCATCGTAATAATCCATAAGCCTGCCGCTTTCCATCATAGGTTTCCCGCAATTTGTACACAATAAGTAGAGTTCCCTTAAACCATTACAGACCGGGCATATCGCCATTCATTTCACCCTTTGAATTATTTGATAATCTTAGTTTATGTTAATATACTCGCCCTATGTAACGGAATAAATTACCAAGTAGAATTTCGAATAGATCTTTAAGAATGATTCATAATAAAGATTACAAAGCAACAACAAAGCAGTAACAAAGCAACCATTACACCGATGGATGAAGCCAACCAACAAGGGCCTTAACCGGTGCAACTCCGGAGCATCCAACCAATTTACTAAAAGGAACATAATAATATGGGTTAGGCCTAGGAGGCACTAATATGGTTCAATTCCATACTGACCCCAAACTTATTAAGAGGAGTGTTATTCAACATGGCTAGTAACAACAACTCTAATCAACTTTTAGTACCAGGCGTCGAGCAAGCACTTAATCAAATGAAGTACGAAATTGCTACAGAATTTGGCGTTAACCTTGGTGCGGATACTACTTCACGTGCTAACGGTTCTGTCGGTGGAGAAATTACCAAGCGTCTTGTACAAATGGCTGAATCTCAACTTGGCGGATTCCAACGCTAATTGTAAGCAAAAACACTTATAACAAATAAATATTTTGGCTGAGCCCCCTCCTTCATCGGAGGGGGCTTTCATTGTCATTTATATCATTTTTTCAGGCTTCAACCATTCTGCAAATTGTTCTGCTGTAACATATCCCGTTTTAAGGGCGGCATCTTTCAACGTGGTATTTTCCTTAAAAGCAAGCTTGGCAATTTCAGCAGCTTTTTCGTAGCCAATATGTGGGTTTAATGCCGTTACTAACATTAACGACCGCTCCACGTGATCCTTTATGATTTCCACATTTGCTTCCAGACCGATTGCACAATTTTGATTAAAGGACTGCATTCCGTCGGTAAGAAGCCTAATCGATTGGATCAAGTTATAAATAATAACCGGTTTAAACACATTCAGCTCAAAATTCCCTTGACTGGCGGCAAAACCAATGGTGGCGTCATTGCCAAACACTTGGCACGCAATCATGGTTAATGCCTCGCTTTGTGTTGGATTGACTTTTCCCGGCATGATCGAGCTGCCCGGTTCATTAGCAGGAATAGTCAATTCGCCAATTCCACTCCTTGGCCCGCTTGCAAGCCAGCGGACATCATTAGCCATTTTCATCAGATCTGCGGCTAAGGCTTTTAGTGCTCCATGAACATAAACAATTTCATCATGACTAGTCAATGCATGAAATTTGTTTTCCGAAGTGCGAAAAGGGTAACCCGTAAGTGAGGCAATCTGCTCAGCTGTTTTTTTGCCAAACTGCGGATCGGCATTAATTCCTGTCCCTACCGCCGTCCCGCCAATAGCTAAATCAAGGAGATAGGTACTTGCTTCCTTGATCATTCTTTCGTCTTTTTCAAGCATGGCCCTCCAGCCGCTAATCTCCTGCCCAAGCGTCAATGGTGTGGCATCCTGTAAATGCGTACGGCCAATTTTTACAATCGTTGAGAAAGCTTTTTCTTTTTCAAGAAGTGTGTTTTTTAGTTGCTGTAAAGCTGGAATTAGTGTTTCAGTTATTTTTATATAGCCCGCAATATGCATGGCCGTTGGAAATGTATCATTTGAGCTTTGCGACATATTGACATCATCATTTGGATGTATTTTTTCTGTACTCTTCTGCTCGTTCAGTAAATGATTGGCTCGATTGGCGATTACCTCGTTGACGTTCATATTTGTTTGGGTACCGCTCCCTGTCTGCCAGACAATCAATGGGAAATGTTCATCAAAGTCGCCATGATGAATATCATCACAAATTTTATGAATCGTCTTCATTTTTGCTTCGCTCAGCTTTCCTAATTGAAAATTTACCGTTGCGGCTGCCTTTTTAATAAAGGTCAAACCATAAATGAGCTCCAAAGGCATTTTTTCGGTACCGATCTTAAAATTTTGCTTGCTCCGCTGTGTTTGTGCTCCCCAATATTTATCCGCAGGAACACGGACCATACCAAGCGTATCTTTTTCTATTCGATCATTCTCCACGTAAATTCCACCTCACTCTTTTCTACTCCTTCCATATATATACCCAATCATCTCCTTTTTATAATAATATAGGAAAGTTTCCGGATAAAAAAAACTGCAGACATTTTGTCTGCAGCCTATGCTTTGAAAAGGGTATATCCGATATAATAAGAAAGGATTAAAAAACTACCGATGCCTAAGACAACTGAATACTCTGACATATACATCCCACCCTTAGAATTAATGTAAGTTTAAAATATCATAAGGGGCAGGATGAAAGAGTGATAAAAATAACACTTTAGTGACGAAGGAGTGAATTTTTTGTGAACATTTGCCTTTTGGGTGCAACAGGAAGAGTGGGTTCGGTTATTCTTGAGAATGCCTTAGCACACCATCTTTCTATCAAAGCCGTTGTAAGGGATCTAACTAAATATACCATTGAAGCCCAAGGGCTCACCGTAATCGAAGGAAACGTTCTAGATCAAGCAGTTCTGGCCGATTCAATTTATGGTTCAGATGCAGTCATCAGCGCACTAAATACGGATGGAAGTTCAACACTTTCTGATTCCATTCCTATTATTACCAAGTATATGAAGGAAAGCGGAATCAGGCGGATTATTACCATTGGAACAGCGGGAATCCTTCAGGCTCGATCTGCTCCACATTTATACCGTTTTCAATCGGCAGAATCAAAGCGGAAAAGCACGAAGGATGCCGAGGAACATTTAAAAGCCTATTTGTTATTAAAGGAGTCCGGCCTTGATTGGACAGTCGTTTGTCCCACATATTTGCCTGTCGGTGAAAGAATGGGCAACTATCGATACGAAAAAGACGTTTTACCGGAAAATCCTTCGTCGATCTCGATATTTGATACCGGTGACTTCGCATTTCAACAGCTGTTTAGCGACGAATTTATTGGCTCGCGAGTCGGCCTTACCTATTAGAAGCACTTAGAGCCTTAGAGCCGACTCATGTTGAAGGCAGTCGGCTCTAACCTAATGGCTGCTTACCCGAATGGGGTTCATTCGTCCCCATCATTATCGTTTGAATCCCCCATTTTTCGATCGTTTTTTTGAAATATTTTTCTGACAAAAATCAAGTAAAATAGGGTTGGCATTGGTGCCTGAATTAGACCAACAATTCCCCAGAGCCAATAATTATGGTTGCGTTTCCTGGCATCAATAAATAAATAGATGCTTTGCGTTAATAAAATCAGGACAACTCCGATTACGGTGATTAATGAAAGATCCTTATTCATATATGATTCGCCTTCTTTACAAGCTGAACACTGCTGTATACTACGATGAAGACGATGGTGATAATTTGCACAGAGATAAAAATAACTGGCATTTGATAAAGGGATATGATTATCCCACTTAAAATGATAAGTGAGATAATAGAGAAAATTGACATGTCTCTGATGAATCTTTTCTTTTTATTCTGCTGTTCCTGTATTACAAATTGTTCAAACCATTGTAAATTTGGCGTATAGACGGGGAACTGATCGATTTTTTGTAATCCCCCTTGCAGCTCGGCAATCGTATCTATGTCTTGTTTATTTTGTTGTTCGCTGTTCAGTTTGATGACTTTCTGATTCTTCACCCAGCTTCAGCTCCCTTCTGACTGACTTTATTCCATTATGAACCCGTGATTTTACTGTTCCTGGAGAAATATTCATCCATTCTCCAATTTCTTCATAGGAATAACCATAGTAATGCTTCAAAATGATAGGTACCCTAACATCCTCTGGCAATTTCCCAAGTGCCTCCATGGCATCATTCCACTCTTCATTTCTGCTTTCAAAATGCCATTTCAACTTACGGTATACTTCCTCTTGATCTTGCCAACTTTTCTCTCGTTTTATTTTTCGGCATTGGTCAATGTATGTATTGGTTGCGATTGAAACCAGCCATGTACTAAATTTGCTTTGACCATTATAAAGGTGAATCTTTTGCACACATTTCGCCATTGTTTCCTGTGCTATTTCTTCTGCTGTATCAGGATTCATTGTAATTTTCATTAAATATTTTACAAGGAAAGGATAATTTTCTTTAAACAACGTGGCAAAAGCAAGATGATCCCCTTTTTTTGCATTTTTAATCAATGCATCCATTCGGCAATAGCCCTCTCTTTCCCCATCATCCTTGCTAAACTCTCTACATTTGTTAGACGTATGAAACAGGAATTTGTTCATTACTAGCTTTTCGTTTTTTTGGAAAAATGTCAATAATTGTCCATATAAATTTTTAGTCTACGTCTATTTATTCTATAAAATAAAATTGAAGTTTATGTGAAGGGATGTGCTTTATGGCATATAAGCCACGATTACCACGGGAAGAAATGATTATATTATGCAGCTTACACGCTCGCTGGAATCTGTCCGATGATGAAAAGAGAAACTATTTAAATTTGAAAAAAGGCTTTGAAGGAGAGGTGCAATTTGATTCTTTAACAGAAAAATTGGCAAGTGAATGTTTGATTGTAAACGATTTGCTGCTTGAGGTAAACAAAACGAAGTTCCAAATTGACACATTGCTTGTTCAAGATAAACTTTACCTGTTTGATGTTAAGAATTTAGAAAGCGATTATTGTTTTGAAAACGGTGAGTTCTACTACAAGACTGGAAGACTTACCAATAATCCTCTAACACAATTAAGACGATGTGAAAATCTGTTCCGTCAATTGCTCCAAAAACACGGTTATCACCTACCTGTTGAACCGCGATTAGTCTTTATCAACCCCGAGTTTACTCTCTACCAAGCACCAAAAAATGAGCCACTCACACTTCCTACTCAGGTTTCTGCCCTAATGAGAAAATTAAATTCCTGGCCAGGGAAGATTAATGAAAAACACAGAAAGCTTGCGGACCTTTTGGTTTCCCTGCATCAAGTTGAATCTCCATATACGCGTGTGCCCCATTATGACTATGAAGAACAGCAGAAAGGGATCATTTGCATTTCGTGCCAATCGTTTGCGCTTACTGTTAATGGAAGGAAGCTTATTTGTGATGATTGCGGCTGTGAAGAGGGTATTGATGCAGCGGTACTAAGAAGTGTGAAGGAACTTAAGCTTTTATTTCCAGTGCAGAAGATTACTACGAATGTGGTTTATGAGTGGTGCGGGGGGATTGGGTCAAAGAAAATGTTTAAGAGGATTCTAAGTAATAATCTGAAGTCAGTTGGGTATGGACAATGGACATGCTATGAGTGAATGATTATTTCAGTAGATTTATTTTAATATAATGGTTCACGTATCTTTAATAATTGGGTATCCAATAAATTATTGGATACCTTTTTTCTATTTTCTCGATAGCGCGGGTTCCAATGGCCTCTATTGGATACCTTTCTCTTGCTCTCTTGGGCGGCGAGGGCTCCAATGGTCTCTATTGGATACCTTTCTCTTGCTTTCTTGGGCGGCGAGGGCTCCAATGGTCTCTATTAGATACCTTACTCTCGCTTTCTTCAAGGGCGAGGGCTCCAATATCCCAATTGAAATTGTTAATGCCCATGCCCCTTCCCTTTATCCTTGGCCTTACCCTTTCCTTTCCCCTTGTCCTTCCACTTCTCTTTCTGTTTGTTCCATTTTTCTTCCCATTTTTGTAGTTCGTTGTTAAATTTCTCCCCAATATTACTCTTTTCTTCTTCTTTTTTCCGTTGTTCAATTAATGATGCAATATGTGGTACCTTAAAGCTTTCGTTAGGTGAATTCTCCAAAGCCTCCTTCATGACTTCGCGGAAAATAACCGATGACCCTGTTCCGCTAGTGGGTGTTATATAATGATCGGCATCTGTTTTATCATAGCCAACCCAAAAAGCTCCCACTAACTGCGGTGTATAACCGACAAACCATTGATCCTTCAAACCGTTAATTCCTTTAATAGGAACCTGAGTAGAGCCGGTTTTCCCTGCCGTTTCCCTCCCAGGTATTTGCGCCGGTTCTCCTGTCCCTTGCTCGACAACACCAAGCAGCATCGTTGTCATGTTGTCAGTTACAGCCTTGGTCGTTACTCTCTCCTTTTCAACCTTCCATTCCGCTACAACCTTACCTCCTGAATCAACAATTTTTTGAATAACATGCGCTTTCACTCTAACACCATTATTCGGAAAAACAGAGAAGGCCTCAGCCATATCCAACGGTGAAACACCTTTATGTAGCCCGCCAAGAGCCATGGATAAATTATGATCCTCTTTATCCAAAGTAATACCAAACCGTTTAACAGAATCCAACCCTTTTTCAATTCCCAGCTCATTTAGCAGCCAAACAGCGGAAACATTTTTCGATTCCTTAACCGCCTCATACATTGGTACTTCGCCTGCATATTGATGATCGTAGTTACTAGGTTGATAATTCCCAAACTTCATTTCCTCATCTTTTAACATATCTGTTATTTTCCAGCCGTCTTCAAGTGCAGGAGCATAAACTGCCAAAGGCTTAAAGGAAGATCCCGGCTGTGCCTTTAATTGGGAGGCTCGATTATAACCCCTAAAGGTATGTTCGCCCCTGCCGCCCACAAGCGCCCTAACCCCGCCCGTTTTGGGATCTACTAAAATACCGCCACTTTGCATAAGAGGATCTTTTCCATTTGGAAATAAGGTATCATTCGAATAAGTATTCTCGATTGCCGTTTGCATCAGTGGATCAAGCTCTGTATAAATTTGATAGCCGCCTGTCAATAATTCGTCTTGGGTAAACCCGTATTCTCGGATAGCTTCATCTAATACTTGATCGACATAGTAAGGAAATTTTCCGCGAAACGGATCACCGCCCTTATCATTTAAGACGACTTTATCCTGTTTCGCCTTTTCATATTGCTCAGCGGAAATAAAGCCTTGCTCTTTCATTTGTGCTAACACAAGATTGCGTCGTTCCGTGGCTTTTTCCATATGTTCGTAAGGATTTAGTGCAGATGGCGCCTTTATCAGTCCTGCTAGCATGGCAGATTCGCTTATGGATAGATCGTTAACCTCTTTTGCAAAGTATTTGCCAGCGGCTTGTTTAATACCATATGCACCATTTCCAAAATAAATTTGGTTTAAATACATTTGTAGGATTTCTTGCTTCGTGTATTCTCGTTCTACCGCGATTGCTAAAAATACTTCCTGAAGTTTCCTCTTTACTGTCTTTTCAGAAGTGAGGATTGTATTTTTCGTCAATTGCTGTGTGATGGTACTACCGCCCTCAACCATTCCTCCTGCCTTAAGGTCATGGAACAATGCTCTAGAAGTACCAATCAAATCCACCCCATTATGCCGGTAAAAACGGTGATCCTCAATGGCAACGATCGCATTTTTCATAGAATCGGGAACTTCTTTAATTGGCACCCCTTCGTTTTTATTGGCAGACACCTTACTGGCCACATTCCCACCGACATCATAAAAAACAGTGGGTTGTGGAAGCTCATTTTTCAACTCTGAAATATCTGCATCCTTTGAAAAATAATAGAGAAGGCCAAAAAAGCTTAGAACCATCATTAACATAACTAGCACAATTATTTGGAGCAAATGCCATTTTTTCCAGTTCTTAAAAATGTCACTTACCTTATCTTTAAATACCAATTCGATGACATCCTTTATCTGTAATCTCTATAACAGGTATACTTTTCGATACTCGACTGTTTTTTATGTCGGTTTGGCTATGAAAAAAAGATGAGCGAGAGGTGCCCATCTTTTCCAAGTCTTCATTATTATTCGCTCTTTGTTAGTTCTTTATAGCGCTGTTTTGAAAGCTTTTCATCAAAACTGCTAAAGATCCGGTAGTTTCTTGCATCCAAAATCCGAAAATGTTTACTTAAAATATTTTGCTGGAGAATGAAACCATTCTTCTGGGTTAGTATTTTCCACCAAACTCGGCCACCCAACGTTTTGGTCTTACGAAGATCTATTCCATTAAGGGCCACCGTTTCTAATACCTCAAGGGGCTCGTTCCCAAATAAAAATTGGACCGTTTCCGTTTCGCGAAAAAGTGCACAAATCGATACAACAGTGGACCAGTTAGCAAGAACTCTTCCTTTTTCAATTTGTACGAGTGTTTTCTTCGATACACCAATTATATCCGCCATTTTATCCTGTGTGTATCCTGCTTCTGTTCGTATTAGACGAAGCTTTTCAGAAACTTGCATGATAATTTCTTCCCTGGTCACTATAAGCCCTTCCTTCAAATGCATCTAGTGTAATTTTACACAAGATTTTACGATCATTCAAATTTTATGATAAAAAAACTGCTATCCTTTTAAGATAGCAGATTTAAATTAATTATTTCACTTCCGGGGAGGCCGCACTGGCTGGAACAAGAATTTTTCAAATCACATGCCGCACATTTTCCCTTTTTCGATTTATTGATAAACTTTACTAATGCATAGGCCGCATATCCAAAAATCGCAACACCGATGACCACACTGGCTATCATTTGCTCCACCTCTTTTTAAAATTAAACCAACCCAAACAGTTTTCCGCCTTGGTAAATAATCAAAGACAAAATATAGGCAATCACGAAGGCATAGGTCATTGAAAAAGCCGTCCACTTCTTTGATCCAGTTTCTTTATAAATGGTTGCTACAGTTGCTAAACACGGGATATATAAAAGGATAAATACCATAAAACTATAGGCAGCAAGCGGAGTATAATAATCAGCCAATAATCCCTGCAAGCTAGCATCGTTCGGTACGAAATAAATAATATTCATGGTAGAAATAATCGCTTCTTTAGCCAAGAAACCTGTAATTAATGAAGCAGATGCCTGCCAGGTTCCAAAACCAATTGGGTCAAAAATAGGGGCAATCACATTTCCAATCACCGCTAAATAACTATCATCCATATCTACTTTTAATCCATGCGGGCCCGCGTAGGACAACAGCCAGATAAAGACAGAACCAGCAAAAATAAACGTACCTGCCTTCCTTACGAACCCTTTCCCCTTGTCCCAAGTACTTTTCCACAAGGACTGGAACTGTGGAAGCCGGTATGGAGGCAGTTCGATGACAAATAAGGATGTTTCTGATTTTAATAAAGTAGTAGAAAAGATTTTTGCTAGAATTAAAGCGACAACAATCCCAAGAACATACAGGCTTAATACCACGAATGCTTTATGGCCTGCAAAAAAGGCTCCTACAAATATGGCATAAACGGGCAAGCGGGCGGAACATGACATTAATGGCGTCAGCAGTATGGTCAACAATCGTTCACGTGGGGTTTCAATCGTTCTTGCCGCCATAATACCAGGTACATTACAGCCAAAACCAATCATCATCGGAATAAACGCCTTTCCATTTAACCCCACCGATTCCATAATTCGATCCATGACCAAAGCGACACGTGCCATATACCCTGAATCCTCTAGTAATGAAATAAAGAAGAACAGAATAAAGATTTGCGGTACAAACACTAAAACCCCGCCGACCCCTGCAACTAATCCTTCAATAATCAAAGCGTGAATAAATTGAGATGCGTGGATAGCTGATAAAACACTTTCAAATCCGGCGGTTACGGGTCCTGTTAAAAAGCCATCTAAAATATCTGATAACGGTGTACCAAGCCAATCAAATGTCAGCATGAACATCAGATACATAAGCAGCAAAAATATCGGCATCCCCAGAAACCGATTTGTCACAATGGTATCAATCTTTTCTGATAATGGGATGGTCGAATCACTTTTTCTTGCGACTTCTGCGACTATTTTTTCAATGACTTCTTTCCTTTTTAAATAAATAATATTTGATAATGATTTACCCGCAGCTTGTTTCTGCAACTTCGCTTCCAGGTTGGCCATTATCGTGTTTACCCGTTGTTTGTCTGCAATCCCATTTACATAGTTTATTACATATTCATTTCCTTCAAAATATTGAATTGCAAGAAAGCGCAGTGAGCGATTCGTTTTACCGCTTAACTCACCTGCCAGGGAAGTAATCGCCTCTTCTACCTCTATGCCATAATAAACAAGATTCTTGTTGGCTGGCTCGATTGATTTTGTGGAAATGACATCCACTAACTTGTCGCAGCCTTTTCCGCTCCTTGCCACGACTGGGACAACAGGAACACCAAGAACTTTTGAGAGTTTGGAAGAATCGATGTGAATCCCACGTTTATTGGCTACATCAATCATATTAAGGCCAATCAGAGCCGGCTTCTCAAACTCCAGCAATTGCAGGGTCAAATGTAAATTCCGTTCTAATTGTGATGCATCTAAAATATTGAGCAACCGATCAACCGACTCATTCAAAAAGAAAGAGGTAACAACACCCTCATCCTTTGAAAGCGGATTTAGAGTATAGACACCGGGTAAATCAATTAATTGGCCAATATTATTTTTGAATACGCCAACTTTCTTTTCAACTGTTACACCGCTCCAGTTACCAACATATTCATAGGAACCTGTAAGATTATTAAACAATGATGTTTTTCCAGTATTGGGGTTACCAATAAGAGCGATTTCCATTATATTCTCTCCACTTCAATCTGAACTGCCTCTTTACGGCGAATGCCGACGCATTGTCCACACGATTCAATCATAATCGGGCCGCCAAAGGGCATGACACACTTCACGCACACTTCTGAG